>NZ_LKET01000021.1:300000-408123 GCF_001317355.1 Oxobacter pfennigii | reverse complement strand
GGAGTCTGGACCGTGTCTCAGTTCCAATGTGGCCGTTCATCCTCTCAGATCGGCTACCCATCGTCGCCTTGGTGGGCTGCTATCTCACCAACTAGCTAATGGGCCGCGGGTCCATCTCATAGCGGATTTCTCCTTTAACGGTGCCTGGATGCCCAAGCTCCGCATCATGCGGTATTAATCACCCTTTCGGGTGGCTATCCCCCTCTATGAGGCAGGTTACCCACGTGTTACTCACCCGTCCGCCGCTAAGATACATTGCTGCATCTCCGCTCGACTTGCATGTGTTAGGCACGCCGCCAGCGTTCGTCCTGAGCCAGGATCAAACTCTCATGTTAAGTTTATTTCCTAGCTAGACTTAACTAGCTATTAATTACTGTTCTAGGTTTCTCAAAAGATATTGTGACTAATTATCGAAGATAACTCATTATCCATGATAATTAGTTTGGGTTGTTTCAGTCTTACCTGAAACGCTTCACACAATCTCTCACACTGTTCAATTTTCAAGGATCGTTACCGCTCTTTTGAAGCGGCTGCTCCGAGGGGAGCGACATTTACTATCTTATCATCTCTTTCGCCCTCTGTCAACATGGTTTTTGCTGGCAGTTTTTCTTTTCTTGCTTCGCAAAAGTGACGCTTGATTAATATATCATCTTTAACTGCGCATGTCAATAAGGTAAATATAACTAATTATATATACGTACTGTTGCATACTTATGTTCTGTCGGCCTTAGATTGCGCCGGCAATATATATTGTGTCTATAAATGTTTCAAATATGCACGACATTAATAAATTATTTTGAAAGAAATTATAATATATTTTTAATATACAAACGAGGCTTTTTCAATATGAAATATGGCTTACTGAATAAATTATAACGATCTGCTAAAAGGCCATTTGCCTCTTTTATACATTCCACGCATAGACAAGAGACAAATAGCCTTTTAAAAGCAAATGTTTCGGGCCCCACCAGCCCGTCCCCCTATAAAACAATAAATAGATTAGAACAAATAAAACTTTAAAAATAATAAAAGTATAAATCCCGGAATTCCCAAAGCTCCTACAGTTAATATGGAACCTGGATTAAGCCCGATTGAGAAATTTATGTACCTTCCAAGCAAATTAAATAATAATATGGCCATCGCGCCAATTGCTGAATTAAAAAGAAGCTTTAGCAGCCATTTTATAGGTGATGCAAGAACTGCCATAAAGATAATTGCAAACATAAATATAAACAAATAGGCAATTAACGATTCATAGCTTATACCCATTATCATGGTACAGCCCTCCTGTGTATATATTAATAGGCATTCAATTAAATGAATGCCTATTAATATATACACATATAATATTTCTTTTATTACATAAATATTACTAATTAATGTATCAATAGAAATGAAATTCTGAAAATCTGTAATTGCTTTCCTTCGCCTTCCGTACCAGATATGAATATTTAAGCTTTGCTGCATGCTCCTGATAGATCGCACACTCAATGAGATCGGGATCCGATACATTATCAAAAAGCTTTTGGGCATTTTCCATATCCATTCTTGCTGTGTTCAATGCCTCCATGTATTTATTGAAATCATCCTGTTGGGCTTGTTTCTGTATAATTGCTTTATTACTGAAAATTGACCTTATAAATGCAACAAACCCCTTTTCAGGCTCAATATTATAAGATAGATTATCCATAAATTTACCTCCCAGCAATGCTTTCTTAATTATTGACATATGCTGGAAAATATATTCATTCCCCCGTGCCGATTCTATATAATTATAAGTATTATTGCTTTTATATCTCTCTTCTTCCCTCAAGGGCTTTTGTCAGTGTAACCTCATCGGCGTATTCCAAATCTCCGCCTACAGGTATGCCATGAGCTATTCTTGTAACCTTGACTCCAAAAGGCTTGATAAGCTTTGAAAGATACATTGCGGTTGCTTCCCCTTCAACATTTGGATTTGTCGCAACTATGACCTCTTTTACATTGCCCTTTCCGATTCTTTGTATCAATTCCTTAATTCTGATATCTTCAGGCCCTATACCTTCCATGGGGGATATAGCGCCGTGCAAAACATGATACACACCTTTAAATTCTCTGGTTTTTTCCATGGCGATAACATCCCTGGGTTCTTCAACAACACAAATTAAACTTTCATCCCTGGATGTGTTCCTGCATATGAAGCAAGGGTCAACATCAGTGAGATTGCCGCATATTGTGCAGTACTTAATTTTCAGCTTTGCTTCCACTATTGCATGTGCCAGGTTCTTAACTCCGTCTTCAGGCATGTTCAATACAAAAAAAGCAAGCCTTTGGGCAGTTTTACTTCCTATCCCCGGAAGTTTAGAAAACTCTTCGACCAGTCTGGCAACCGGCACAGGATAAAAATTCATCTTTTCACCTCTGAATTCAGTATACTTCTAAAACAAATGCATAGCCAATGCTATGCATTTGTTTTAGAATGTATTTTGTTTAGAATATATTAGGTATGTTTACTCCCTGAGTAAGTTTCCCCATCTCTGTTGCTATCATTTCCTCGGCTTTTTTAAGAGCTTCATTTACAGCCGCAAGTACAAGGTCTTCCAGCATTTCTACATCTTCAGGATCTACTACGTCTTCTTTTATCTTTATATTAAGTATTTGTTTCTTTCCATTTGCCACACAAACAACGGCCCCACCGCCGGATGAAGCTTCAACAGTTCTTACTTCCAGTTCCTGCTGCTTTTCTTCCAGCTTCTTTTGAAAGCTCTGAGCCTGTTTTAATAAATTTCCGAGATTTCCTCCTCCCGGAAACCCGCCTTTACTCATATCAAAACCTCCTGCACATTATTATTAATCTTAACCCATATTATTTTACCATTAATTTATATTATTCTTCAACTTCTACCATATCTTCTCCAAATATGCTTATTGCCTTTTGTACTATATCATCTTCCTGTTTGTCTGCTGCTATCTCATCGTTAATAATGCATTTTATATACAACTTACATCCGCAGGCATTAGCAATATATTCTTCGGCTATTTTCCGATTATCTGATTCTTCCAGACCCCTTTTATGAAATTCATAGTTCTTTTCATAAGATATAGTAAGAATATTGTTTGTTACACCGGCAGGTTTTCCTTCCAGCATAAAGGCGTATAACCTTTTATGGCCTCCATTGCTAATAGCTCTTAATATATCTTTCCACTTCTTTTCTATGTCCTGCAGAGATACCGCAGGTAAATTTTCTATAGTTTCAACTTTTACCGCTTCAGTTTTCCTAACAGGTTCTTTTATTACCGTTTTTTCAGATTCTATCTTTCTGATTTCCTTTGTATCCTGTGATTGAGCTATTGTGGCATTGCCCTTCAATGCACTCTCAAGTCTTTCTATCCTTTCAAGCAAGGCATCCACATCAGTATCTAATTCTTTCCTGCACATTCGAAGAACTGCCATTTCAAGAATTATTCTTGGCTGTGCCGTCCATTTTGCATCGGCTTCAGCAGCTGATAATATATTTATATTCCTAAGCAGGCTTTCTGTTGAAAACTTTTTTGACTGTATTTTAAATTCTCCAAAAAACTCATCTGATACATTTAATATATCCGATGCATTATCTCCTATTTTGCATATCATCAAATTTCTGAAATGCATGATAAAATCCTTAATAAATTGATATACATCCTTACCGTTTATAATCAATTCATCAATGAGGGATATACATGAAACAGTATCTTCCGCCGCTATGGAATCAGCAAGTTTTATCAGATACTCGTCTGTTGATATTCCTAACATGGATACTACATCCTGATATTTTATATCCTTTCCGGACATGGATATGCACTGGTCAAATATACTGAGGGAATCTCTCAATGCCCCGTCAGAACTTCTTGCTATAAGCGACAATGTTTTATTTTCAACGCTTATATTGTTGTCATCAGCTATAATTCTAAGCCTCGTTATGATGTCATCTGTGCGTATCCTTTTGAAATCAAAGCGCTGGCACCTTGATACTATAGTTGCCGGAACCTTTTCAAATGAAGTGGTGGCAAGTATGAATACCGCATATGAAGGGGGTTCCTCCAAGGTCTTTAAGAGAGTATTAAAAGCTTCGGTTGTAAGCATGTGAACTTCGTCCACGATGTACACCTTATATTTTGCCTTGTAAGGCGGCATCTTAACATTATCTACAAGATCCCTTGCATCATCAACTCTTCTGTTTGAAGCTGCATCCATTTCTATTACATCAAGGAGATTTCCTGCATCAACTCCAAGGCATATTTCACATTTACCGCAAGGCTCCCCATCTTTAGGGTCAAGACAATTTATAGCTTTGGCAAATACTTTGGAAGTGGTGGTTTTGCCTGTACCTCTGGTTCCGCAGAAAAGATATGCATGCGAAATTCGCCCTTGCTGTATCTGATTCTTAAGGGTTCTTGTAATATGATCCTGTCCCATGATTTCCTTAAAGGTTTTAGGCCGCCACTCTCTGTATAATGCTATGTAAGACATAAATTCACCTCTTTTTTGCCATATCTATATTATACATAATTGCAAACTCAACTCAAACATAATCTCTGAAATAATTAAAAAACCATAGAATATTCTATGGTTTAAAATTATAGGCCGCACACCTAACTTCGATAATAACCTTACAAGCGTTACCCATATAGTTAGCTCGGACCAGGCTACCCTGCGGCACACGAAAGGGCTTGCTTACCGTTGCTTCCTTCCGGACCTGGCGGGGTTCACAAGTTTCCGTTGCGCAGGACCCAGTCGTCGTCACCACTTACACAGGCCTGACCTTACAAGGTTACACCTCAGCCTAGGACTTCACCCCTGCTATTGCGGGTTGCAGGTTACAGGGCACCGCAAACTCCCCAGCTAGTACGGCCAGAACGTACATAGTTATTATGCTAAAAAAAGCAGATCTTATACTATGGCGGAGAGAGCGGGATTCGAACCCGCGGTAGAGTTGCCCCTACACACGCTTTCCAGGCGTGCTCCTTCAACCACTCAGACATCTCTCCATGAGTAAGGTCTACTTTTTAAAGCTTTATATTCGATTTTAACTCTCTCGACTTTTCCTATTATAAATAAATAACAACCCACTGTCAATATGATATTAAGGTTACAGCATTATACTTTTCACCTTGGTTTTCCGCATTCCGCTTATCATAAATATCATCAAACCTATTGCGGATACTAAATCGCCGATACTAACTACATAAGATCTAAATATTCTAAAAGGAATTACATCTCCCAAAAACCACAGTCTTGTGCTTTTATTTACCAGTGTGTAAAGTCCCTCGGAGGAGACACTGCCCTTTATACCTGCTGCATCAATTGCAGCCTGACTTACCGGCATCAGGCCTCCGTTCGCAAATATAGCGACAGCGTTTAGCATAAAACCAATCCCCATAATCAAGATCCATTTATTTTTCCTATTCATATAAATGAACATAAATATAAGCATATATTCCACTATATATAGTAAAAGTGTAATAATGCCCGGACTTATAATACCTTTCCTGACAGGTATGAAAATCATAATTTCGATTCCAAAGGATAAAAAAGCAATATAGCTTCCTTTTATATTTTCTACATTGACTCTTTTAATGCTCCCTTTAAGGATATATCCAATTATTATAGACAACAGCAAGGCTTCTATAAACATAGTTCAACCTCATGCAATGTTATTTTTCTTCTTAAGTATTTTAAAATATATATCAACAACATCAGGGTGAAATTGTGTCCCTTTATTATTTACAATCTCAGCAATTATCTCTTCAAGATTCATGCCTTTTCTATAAGGCCTGTCAGATTCCATAGCGTCTATACTATCTGCCAGCTGAATTATAAATACATCTATAGGAAGCTCACTTCCGTTCTTACCCGATGGATAACCTTTGCCATCATATCTTTCATGGTGATGTCTGACTAGCATGGGTATATCACCGATATCTTTAATATCTTTTACAATCTTATATCCTATCTCAGGATGGGATTTAATTATATCATATTCATCCGGAGTAAGCTTGCCTGGTTTATTTAATATGCTGTCATCTATGCCTATTTTACCTACATCGTGAATATACGATGCTATTATCAGCTGTTCTATCCTGCTTTCACTGTACTTCATCTCTTTTGCAATCATCTCAACTATATCCGCTACTCTTCTGGCATGGCCTTCGGTATATTTATCCCTGGCTTCGACCGCATGCATCAAAACCTGTACAGTCTGCATGTACTTGGATTTTGCTTCTATGTAAAGCACATAAATGTAACGCATCAGCATCACCAAAACCATTATTACAAAAGCGCCTACGAAATTATATTGTTCATATAAATATTTCAGTACCGCACCTAAAGGTGCCATTGCTATAATATTCAATATTCCAAATTTAATATTGCTTACATATACTTCAATAAAGCTGTTTCTTGATATTATAAATATGAGTGTGGAAATAATGGCAGTATTTACAACAAGAAAAGCAATAACAAAAGCGGCGTATTTTATAACCGACATTGCTTGTATACTGAACAATCCAGTATTTATAGTATCATACATTAGCCAACCGCAGAATGCAGAAATTGCCATTTCCGAAAAATTAAAAAGGGTTTTATAGACAGGAGTATTTAATATATGTACTAATACCCCGTCCCTTTTCTGAACTCTAAGTGCTGTTCCTATACTTACGATAATCATCGTCCAGAATGGACCGAAAAGCAAAAAGGCTGCTGAAGTTATAGCAAATCCGGGACTAACACCTAAATGCTTCAATGATATCATGCCGGATTCAGTTAATACCGATAAAAGGATAAAAAGTATTATTTCTGTGATGGAAGGCTGTCTTCCGGTATAAAAAAACTTGTGAGATGTAAATGCAAAATAATAACATGACGCTGCTAAAACATATATAAAAATCAAAAATACAGCTAGTTTTTTATCCTTCATTCTATTTCCTCCAAAAAAAATGGCCGAATATATTGTTTTATATTACTTATGCCCAGGTAAAATGTGAACCACCAGCTAATAAAAGAGCCAGAATAGCCATTATAACCGGTAAAAGTTTTTTCACGTGAATTCCCCCCCATCAGAGTGAATTCACAGGGCTTCGCTATAACCTGTGATGTTTTACTCCGCTAATATGGACTGGTTTAATACAATATAATCGGCCAAAGAAGCTATTTACTTGTATACCCTTCTGTTGATCGCATCCAGAGCTGCTTTTGAAATTGTTTCATTCAAGTCATCTTTGATTATTGCAGAGCCAATCAATATTTCCTCCTTGCCACCGAATATCATATTTACCATAACACACACATAAGGGACGGTATGATTCTTATTTACTATAATATCAGCCACATCAAATATTGCACCGTCATTTATTATTTTTTCCACTGCTTTAAGAGTGGATTTTGCCATGGTTTTTATTCTTCCGGACATAGTGTTAAGACCTGTCTCGGTGACAGAGTATGTTTCTTCTTTAAAAGATAATTCCACATTGTACTCAATTGTATTGTCATATGTTCTAAGAGAAAATCCTTCGAATATAATCCTTCCTGTTGAATCCGCCGATGTTTCTGTTTCAATCTGGGCAATGCTTATTTTATTCTTGTCCACTCTGTAACTAAAAGTAACCAATATTGCAGATTCTATGTCTCTCGCTATCTGCTTAGCCGACCGCTGCTTATTGGCAAGAACGTGAACTTCTGTTATTTCTCCTTCTTCCCAAATAACTTTACTGTTTATTACCCCAGTAATCTTATTGATAAAATTTTCAAAGCTAGCAGAATCCATACAACTTCTCCTTAAAACTATATAAATTTACTAAGAATACCAAAATATGTCTATACTTGAATATTCATATATTCTTATAATAATCCATTTTTTGACTTCAAACAATGATAAAATTGTTAATAATTCTTTATAGGCCAATATTTTTGAATAAATTTCTTTAACTCCGGCTTTTAATACATACAAACTATGATAACAAAGTTAAATATTGCATAAATATTCCTTCAAAACTCTTCCAAGTCTCTTTATGCCTTTTGTAATTCTATCTTCAGACATATTTGAAAAATTCAGCCTAAAGGAATTTTCATTGCCGCCGTTAGGATAAAATGCACCGCCCGGAACAAAGGCTACATTATTTTCAAGACTTTTTATCAGGACATCTCTTGCATTGATATTTTGAGGCAATTCAACCCAGGTGAATAATCCGCCTTCCGGATATGTGAATTTGGCCTCTTTAGGAAACTCCTCTTCCATAGTCTTAATCATAGAATCCCTGCGTGCCCTGTAAAGGAACTTGATTCTCTCTATGTTTTCTTCGATATCATACATCTCCATGAATTTAACTATTTCTCTCTGGCCCATATTAGATGTATGAACATCCGAGCAGGACTTAACAGTTGCATATTTATCAATGAGTTCCTTTTGAGCAGCCACCCATCCTATTCTTAAGCCGGGACAGAATATCTTCGAAAAGGTGCCTAAAAATATTACAAGTCCTTTTTCATCCATAGATTTTATAGATGGCGGAATCTGCCCGTCATAACGAAGCTCACCATAAGGATTATCCTCAAGAACGGGTATTTCATATTTATTAACTATTTCCATGAATTTTCTGCGCCTTTCAACAGACCAGGTTTTACCGGTAGGGTTTTGAAAATCTGGAATTACATAAATGAATTTAACATTGTTTTTGGAACTCAATATTTTTTCAAGCTCTTCAGGAATTATCCCATAAGCATCTGTAGGAACTTCAATCAAATCAGGTCTATATGCTTTAAAGGCACTTATTGCCCCTAAATATGTAGGACTTTCACATAGCACAATATCTCCTTCATTCAAAAAAAGCTTAGCTGTAAAATCCAATCCCTGCTGCGACCCGCTTGTGATAATAATATTTTCATGATTTACTTTTGTATAAAATTTACTGTTCATTCTCTCAGCTATTTTCTGCCTTAATGGCAAATATCCCTGGGTGGTGGAGTATTGAAGTGCCTGAATTCCGCCTTCCTCCAGCACAGCCTCCGAAACCTTCTTAAGTTCCTCTACGGGAAAAAGCTCTGGTGCAGGCAAACCACCCGCAAAGGAAATAACCTCCGGCCTCTCAGTAAGTTTTAATATTTCCCTCGTATCGGAATCATCAAGATTATCCATACGTCTCGCAAATACGACAGCCATACAATCACTCCTAATCACTAGAATATTACCATTGTATCATATATAATCATACCAAGTACTACATTTCTGTTTATAAATATATTTTGACTATGCAAACTTCAACAAAGTTATTTTTTTATTATTTGTAATTATATAATTGTTATTTTGGGGTATAAATTATAAATAAGTAGTGTCCATAAGTTAGGGCATTCCTTCGATTTCCAAAAAGTTCATTCTATAGAGACAAGAGTGACCTTACATTAATTTAAATAAGGAGGGTAAAAATATGCCGGTACAAAATGCAATGACAGCAGACTTTTTGCGTTCAGCTTATGGCGGCGAGAGTATGGCACATATGAGGTACCTTATCTGGGGTAATCTTGCCGAAAAGGAAGGCTTTAAAAACACAGGCAGGCTATTTAAAGCCATAGCTTATGCAGAACAGGTCCATGCAGACAATCATTTCAAGGAATTAAAGGTGCAGCAAGGTGATTATACCGTTGCTGCCGGAGCAGTTTTCGGAATCGGAACCATAGTTGAAAACCTTCAGGGAGCCATAAACGGAGAACTCCATGAAATCGAGCAAATGTATCCAGTATACCTTAACACAGCGAAATTTCAAGAGGAAAAAGGTGCAGAGAGGTCCTTTCACTTTGCACTGGAGGCCGAAAAAGTTCATGCCATCCTCTTCAAACAAGCTCAGGATGCAGCAAAGGCAGGTAATGACATACAGTTTGAATCTGTAAATGTATGCCCAGTCTGCGGCCATACCGTTACAGATGAAGCCCCGGACAAATGCCCTATCTGCGGTGCCAAAAAAGAAATGTATAAAGGTTTTTAATGATAAACCCTATCAAATTGTGAAATTTAATTTGATAGGGTCTTCCATTATTTATTATCTCGGTATAATTCCATATTCTCTACGGTAGGCGCAGGCTTTCCAAGGAAATACCCTTGTGCATAGAGTATACCTAATTGTTCCGCAATTTCTAAATCTTCTTTAGTCTCTATTCCTTCTATAATAATTTCTGTTGTGTCGGAGAATAAATCTATTAAACTCTTTATAGTATTTTGCTTTCGGTAATTTGTTGAGAGATTTTCTGCAAAATACCTATCCAGTTTTATAAAGCTAGGTTCCAGTTCAATCCATTGCTGAAAGAAAGAATACCCTGTACCCATATCATCTATAGCTATTTTCACACCCTTTTTATGCAGCTCTCTTACTATTATCTTAAGGTCCTTCCAGTTCCAGATAGGTTCATTTTCCAACAACTCCAGCACTATGGGTCTCATTAAAGGCATATTACTATCCCACCAAGATAAAAAATTTTTTTCTAAAAGTGTGGAAGGAAATACATTGATGAATAACGGTGTCTCATCTTTAAAAGCTGTAAATGCAGCTTTTACGGACATAAGATCCAGAATATTCCGGTATCCGTTTTTATGTGCTTCTAAAAATATATTTATTGGTGAATCCTCGAGCTGTGAAGAATCTCTCAATAGAGCCTCGTAACCTATAGCTTTATTATTTTTTAAATGATAAATGGGCTGAAACCAATGAGTTAAAGAATGTCCGAACTCACACTCCGTATTTTGAGTTATTACCATCTTAATCCCTCCATATAAAAGAACAGGCAGCAAATAGGCTGCCTGCTTTTTTATATTATACAAAAGGTACATAATTTAGGATTGAAACAGTATATTCATTTTCAATTAAATCATTTCCTTACTTTATATTACTATAAAATCACTTGGCAACCCAACCATCATGGCATTTTTCATGCTTTAGACTTGTGGCTTTGCGTCTTCATTTTTCAATGAATTTGCCCCTTCATTTGTTTTATCCTAATAGTATATAGTGTTTTACGCTCATTTATCTTCTGTCTGCATATTATAATAATTATTTATTAGTATATCCAGCTTATGACTTGTGTCTAAAATCTCATCCGTTATTTTTGCCTCATCCTGTTCCAGCAATGAATTTAACTTCTTTCTAGTCTTTTCGATAGTTCTCTTTAATCCTTGTATCTTCAGTTCTTCAATATAAATGAACAATACATGTCCCCCTTTTTTTCTAACCAATGTAACAATTTACATAAAATGTTACATTGGTTAGAGTAAACTCTTCTGTAAATATAGGGTTTTTATCTTAATTAAAATATATATAATCAAATTTAGTATTGAAATTTTATGTAACATTTTATATTATATGTTGATGAAGCATTACATAGTAAAGAGGAATCTATATAATTGCGCCTATTTTGATTACATTGCAAAGGGGTATATTGTATGACTGTTGAACCAATAAGAGATAAATCGAAAATTAAGCAGATGTACCAGTATTTACACGGTAAAGATCAAAAGTATGATCTGATTTTTAAATTCGGGCTTAATACAGGTTTGAGAATAAGTGATATCCTACCATTAAAGGTAAAAGATATTTTTGTCAGTAATGGAGAGTTTCGTGATTATCTGGTATTAAAGGAAAAGAAAACAAAAAAGGAGAAAAAAATTAAACTTAACAACGCCCTTCGAAAAAGAATTCAACCATATATAAAAGAAAATAACCTAACATTGGCAGATTATCTTTTCCCAAGTAAAAAGGGCAGCCACATTGGCAGAATACAAGCTTACCGTGTATTGAAAGAAGCTGCCAACCTAGTTGGTATCCAAAATTTTGGTACTCATAGTTTGCGTAAGACATGGGGATATTGGACATATAACACTTCGAAATACAACATCGGATTGATAATGGACACTTTTAATCACAGTTCCCAAAGTATAACGCTTCGATACATTGGTGTTAATCAAGACCAAAAAGATGAATTATACTCACTTGTTCAGTTTTAGGGGAAATTACTGATAAATCCTTGAATAATTCTTATATGGGTGGTATATTTATGAATGAAACTACACTGTTTTACCTATTTCGTTACACAACATTTTATGTAAATTGTTACATTTACGACATAAAGTTTTATATTATGCATAATTTTTACCTTTCTATCTACATTTTATTATTCCCTATTAATTAAATTCTAAAAAAAGTAATTAATGTTATGCTTAATAATGCCTAATTCAATTATAAATACACAATAATTCCAGATATGATGATCTCTATTTAACTTACCACATAAAAACTAATGAATGCGTTTCTGTTCTTCTATTTTAGATTCCTTTACGAAGTCATATGACGCATATATGACAATAATCTAATATTGATAATGTATTTCAATAACATGTGTATAGTCATAACAATAGCAAAAATATGACTGCTTAATTTAAGCAATCATATTTTTGCTATTAAATATATTGTATTTTTTTAAAACTTAAATTACTCAAATTTAATCTCATTGCCATTTTTGTCTATTATAATGCATTCATTCCCTGCAAAATGTTCTGATTGTTTACGTCCATCAGGTGAAACATATATGCTGTCTATAGGATAGCGATAGGTTATACCGTTTGTATCTTTAACTTCAATATACAATATAAATTCATCTCCTGAATTTACTGCAAATATTTCATTGAATTCAATATCATTTTCTTTTTGATTGCTGAATGAAAAACCTTTTGTCCATAGTTCTTTTTTATTTAATAAGGCTAAAAATCTTCCTGACTCTACTCCCATCTCTGTTGGAAGGCCGAAGTATATAATAACATTCCCTTTATAATTTAAATTGCCATTATTATATGATTTCTCCCCGGAAAATCCGCTTTTTATCTGCATCAAATAATTCTGACGGAATGAAAGTGTATCTTTCAAAGTTTCATTTCTGCTTATATTATTCTCTAAAAAAGTAATTGTCGGTTGATATTCCTTTGCAACAGGTACCTTCACAGAAGCAGCAAAGGAGTTGCCTATGCGGTTCATTTCGCTTTTTACATCGTCCAGTGAAACAGTAGCCTTAATGTTTTCTCCCCCCTCTTTTGGAGTCACTGTAAATAAAACCTCATAAGTTAAATCATCACCATTAAAGGCTCCGTATTTGATATCATAACTGTCTATTATGCTAGTCTGACTTTCAAGCAGATTTTCAATTCGTGCATACAAGTTGCTGATTTGTTGATTCTGGTTGTTCACAGTGTTGCTAAGATTCTGCACCTTATTTGAAAGATTACTGATACTTGTATCTACTTTGTTGCTAATGATTAAACCAAATATTAACACAAGAGCCATTATTATAGCTAACATTGTTTTTTCTGATACATTTTTCATTGTATGCCCCCCTTTATGCTAATAACTTTAAATTAATGCTAATTTCATTTTTTCATGATGTGATTCTTCGAATTTAAGGAAGCCCAGCTTTTGATATAAAGGTTTGCCTAGTTCGGAAGCGGAAAGCTCTATATATGATAAATTTTGATTTTTCGCTTCATCTATAAGCGAATTCAATGCTTTTGTAGCATAACCCATTTTGCGATATTCCGGATAAGTAAGCACATTTAGAATAGTTCCGGTTTTACCTGTTGGGAAGTATAGATTTGCAGGTTTTTCAGATATAATCAAAAATGCTGCAGATACAATATCTTCGTTTGCATCTTCCACTAATGCTGCAAAGAAATCCTTATTTAAATGTTCAGGATAATATTGCTGCAGCTGTGAATAAATCATATTCTTTTTGTCAACGGTTAATTCCCAGTTATCAGCATCAAAATAATCAAATCTTACCTTTATAAGCAAGTCTATATCGTTTACAGTTGCCATCCTAACTTTCATTACTACGCTCTCCTTTTTTAGCTTCAATATCTACACTCTTTTTAGAATATCAGCATACCATTATCATCGTATTTAAAATTGGGTCCCCAGACTACTTCCCAGTAATAACCATCTAAATCAGCAAAGTATGCGTGATATCCGCCCCAAAAAACATCTTGAGGCTCTTTGACGATTTCAGCTCCGGCACTTCTTGCCAGTTCAATGGCTTTATCAACGTCTTCTTTATGTTGAACGTTATATGCCAAAGTAATTCCAGCAAAGCCACTTGCTATTTTAGGCGGATTTTGATCGCTGATATCTTCCGCCAACAACTCCAGTGGATATAGCTCGAACTTTGTACCCGGTGTATTAAAGAACACTACTTTGGGATTATTATCTTTTTCTTCCGTTTGAAAACCCAGCTTATCTCTATAAAACTCAATAGATTTTTTCATGCTTCTTACACCTAAGCAGATGCATGTAATCTTATTCACTCCACATACCTCCTATGTATTTCCAATTGTCGTATTGATATAAGTATAACACAAAAACAGTGCAGGACAAATGACTAACCATGGCGCCTACCCAATGTACACTAGTCCTCATAAAGTCAATTATTTTGATAGATTATTTTAGTCACGTTTTTCGAACCTGCTCATTATATTCTGTGTTCTTGAAAATGAGATAACGCAATAGTACTATTATTATATCAAATAGCCTAGGATTCAGGAGTCGCCTATCTAAAAGTTCCTAATTGTATTGAGCTGTTGCTAAATCCGGAAAGAAAAAAGAAATAGATAGTGCCTTTTATGAAAAAAACCGGCACTATCTGAAATATCAGTCAATATGGCTTAAATATTTAAATGGAGGTATTCATATGAGTGAGAATTCTTTAAATGACGGTGAAAAAAAGCCGCAGGAAAAAGGAATAACCAATAGACAAGCGGTTTCGGGCGATTCTGCAAAAATAACTCGTGACTACATCGATTCGTTGTTGATCGAAATGCGGGTAATAGACTCAATAGTATCTTCAACAAAGATGAAGCTTTTCGGTGAATCCTTTGCGACTCCCGTGATGGTGGCTGCTTTATCAGGGCTAAGTAATGTCCGTACTAATGGTATGGTTGAGGTGGCAAAGGGAGTGGCAGCAGCTGGCGCGGTAATGTGGTCCGGTATAGGCGACGAAGAGGAACTAAAGGCAATAATCAAAACTGGGGCAAAAACCATAAAAATCATTAAACCATATTCAGACACAGACTTGATATTTGAAAAAATATCTCAGGCAGAAAAATACGGCGCTTTAGCTGTTGGGATGGACATAGACTACGTATTTGGAAGCAAAAGAAGCAGAGGTTATGCCCTATCTTATCCCGTAGGTCCCAAAACACAGGATGATATCAAAAGTTACATAAAGGCGACAAAACTGCCCTTTATATTGAAAGGCGTACTCAGTGAACAGAATGCTAAAAAGGCATTGGAAGCAGGTGCAGCTGGAATTGTTGTCTCCCATCATGCTGGTGCAGTTTTGGATTATGCAGTGCCTCCGCTTATGATTTTGCCTCGCATTGTAAAAATCATCGGCGGGAAAATATCTATTTTTGTTGATTGCAGCATCAGCCGCGGGACTGATGCATTTAAAGCCTTGGCGCTAGGAGCAAAGGCTGTTTCTGTGGGAAAAGCGGTTATATCAGGTCTTGCATCAGATGGTTCCGATGGCGTTAGAAAGGTCATTGAAGGAATAACCGATGAACTTCAGATGGTCATGAATGTCACCGGCAGCGCTTATTGCGATAAAATCGATCCCGGTGTAATATGGCGCTAAAAAGTTTTTCCTGTTAAATCAGGCAAGCATTCTCGAATTAGGTGTATACCTATAAGATAGTATATAAAGCGAGAATTTATATTGTAAAATTATTAAAAAGCAGGTCACTGACCTGCTTTTTAATGAGAAGTTAAGTAAAAAAAGATTCCACCGTTCTTTTCTGCTATCTGAGCGTACATTTAAACGCCAGTTGATTCTAATTTTCCAGAATTAAATCTAAGACAGCAATAAATTCCTTTTGTGTAAGATTGTTTGCCGTTACCCTGTATCCAAGCCCTTTATACATAAATTCAGCAAGATACCGTTCGGACGTATTGCCGTTTTGATCTATGGCAATGGGCATACGGACTATGGTGAGTGGTACGCCATTTATTTCAGAGCGGGTCTTCTCATCTTCCAGATATCGAACACAAGTCGGGGATAGCCTGCCTTTAGAAACGGCAACCGAGAGGTCTTTTGTACGAGATGTCCATTCCCCGGCTTCAGAATAATTATAAAGGAAGTTATCATAATTCATAGTTCCATCGTTGTTGAGTATAACGTAGAAATCATTCTGAGGTTGATATTCCAATCCATTAAAAGACTTAGCAGGCACCGGATTCCGCCCAAAATACTCCAATACCTGCGCTTCTGTCCATTTCTCTTCATGAGTAGTTTCTGGATCGAAGTACAGCTTTTGGTTAATCTCTCCATAGGAGCTGAATTCGATTATATGGATTTGAGTATTACTGCCCTGTCTGCCCCAAAGCCCGATGATCACCGTAAGGCAGAGGCAGGCTACTACTGCGGCTGTGCGGACATCAACCTTATGATTCCACTTCCTCTTTTCTGAATTTGATATTCTCTCTTTTGTTTCCTTGATCAATTGAACATCAGGTACAATTTGCTCGTTCATAGAATTATACGCTCCTTTAATCATTTATAAATTCCTCCCCCAGACTTTTTCCCAGAGCTACACGTGCTCTTGTAAGCCATGTACGGATCGTGGGCTCTTTTTGACCAAGGATCTCAGCAATTTTCGCAACTGAAAAATCCTCATAATAGAACAAATGCAGTACAATACGAAACTTTTCCGGCAATTTGCATAACTCCGATGTCAGCGTATTCTCTGCGCTGCCTTCAAAAACCAACTTATCATCTAATGGAACAGTTTTGCGAAACCAGGCCGACCTCCAAAGGTTTTTGCTGCAATTCACCGTAGTTCTGATCAGCCAAAATTTTTCGTGCTCCTTACTGTTGAAATTCTTCACATTTTTTACATACCGCAAGAATACCTCTTGGAAAATATCATCGGCATCGGCTTTGTTCCTCACTTGCGCATAGGCAAGCCGATAGACCATCGTCGCATAATGCTCCACGGCCTCTTCTGATGAAGTCGGCCGGTACTGTTCGCCCATCCTATCTCTCCTTTCATACTGAATACACTGCAGAGTGATAAAAAGCTACAGCCGCCAAAAATATATTTAAATTACCACTATAAACAAGTCCGCATTTTATATTCCCAGTCTATTATCTACTCTTGACCGCCTTCCTATAATCTAGTGGTAAAACACACAGCATGTGTAAAAACGGACATACTCAATTCGAGCACGCCCGTTTGGCTGGCTTTTGCCTGTTATTTTTTCGGTTTTTAATACGAAGAGTAGTACAAATTATAGATTTTATCGCAACTTCATACATCCATCAGCACATTTGGATTGATTTACTTTCAGCATAACTTATGAAACAGAAGCAGTTTTGCGCTTACGTAAATCTAATATAGATATATTTATATATAGTTGTATTGTATCAGTATAAACATGATTTCTAATAAATTGCTCGGTTTTTTTAAATTAGCTATCAGTAAAACACGCAATTAAATAAAATGCATTTTTATAATTAGTAGACAACATATAATCTGCCAATTGTTTTTCATATCCTTTTTTTAAATATGAACTGCTTGCTCTTTTAATTTCAATTAATATTTTTTCACCCTCGTTTTTATTTCTATATAGTTTGAAATCTACTTTACCATTTCCTAATAAAGCTTCTCTAGTAATATCGATTTCTTGATTATAAAAATACGCATCCATAATATTTTCTAGAACTAATTGTATACGTTCTTCTTTAACGGGAGCATCATTTTCCCAATATCGAAGAACTAAACCGCAAGCTTTGGGATGGGTGCATTAAATATCGTGAAAATCATAAAGTTGAACACCGTCAGCATCCCGTTAAAGTAATGTATCAGAAAGAAGTAGCGGCCTTGGATTCTATACCCAAATATCGATTTGATACAAGCAAAACAGCAATAGCCAGGGTGGATGATTTTTCAACTGTTCGCTATGAGAAAAATAACTACTCAGTTCCTGCAAGATATCTGCGTAAAGATGTCACAGTCAAAGGTTATGCCAATAATATCAATATACTGCATCAAGGAACTGTAATTGCATCATATTCACGTCAATATGGTTCCGGCTATACACAGTACCGTTTAGAACATTACATTGACTTAATAGAAAGAAAGCCTAGGTCTGTGCATAATGCCAGACCAGTTAAAGAAACTCTCACCGAAGAAATATTAGAATGGGGAAGACAACTGCCCGGCGGAAACAAGGAAATGGTTAAACTGCTTCGCTTATGCATAGATTATGGTGAAGAGAGAATCCTCTCTATTAAGCACCAGATTCCAATTCATATTATTCCTTCAGTTGACATGTGAAAACTTATTTAAATGGGCCAATGGATTCCCCCATCATATATCTTAAAAATGAGATTAACATTGCTAAAGCTGACTTAAGGAAATATGATAAAAAATACGGGGTAGCAAATCAATGAAAAACAGCAACGCTCAGACTATTGAACTGTATTCCAAGCATTTAAAGCTGCCCACATTTAATAATTATGATAAAGTAATACGCCAATTAGAAAACACCAAAAGCTATGAAGATTTTCTCTTGGCTCTCATGAAAATGGAGCTTGATTCCTGGATGGAAAGCAGCCAAAAACGCAAAATTAAGGCAGCGAATTTCCCGTATGTAAAAACTATTGATGAACTTGATTTTAGTTGTTTTGAACACATTACGGAATCTTTTATTTATGAACTTGCCAGCTGTAATTTTATTAGTAAAAGGCAAAATATCGTAATGATTGGCAACCCTGGTACGGGTAAAACCCATCTTAGTATAGCCCTTAGCGTTAAAGCCTGTATGCAAGGCATGAATGTAAAATTTTACACAGCAGCAAATCTATCAAATGAGCTGATTGAAGCTCAGGAATACAAAAAGCTTATTAAACTGGAACGACAGATATCCAAAGCTGACTTACTGATTATTGATGAGTTAAGCTATCTTACTTTTAATCGGCATCAATCAGAATTATTATTTAAAGTCATTGCAGACAGAGCTGAACGCCCTCAGTGTGATTGTATCTACAAACCTCAAATTTTCTGAGACCATCCTTACAGAGCAGAACATTCAAACAAAGATAAGGATGAATAACTACCGGGGGAATGCTGCAAATCAGTGTTTCCCCACAATTAGAGATTAAGTGGTAAACTTTTCCAATGTCAAGTGGTAAAGAAATTCATTGACATTCACACTCCAATATCTATGTATTCATCTTCATTGAAAATCTCCACTTCTAAAAAATGATGAATAATATAGTTATAAACCTTAAAACGATCAGTATCAAATAATATCATATAATCACCCCTAATTAACACTCTTTTATTATATTACAACAAAGAAATTCCCTTTTGGAGATTTTTTATTGATAGAGGTAATAAAACAAAACCCGAACCCAAAATCAAGGGCTCGGATTTACAGTTGTTTGGCGGAGAGAGTGGGATTTGAACCCACGGTACTGCTCATCACAGTACACACGATTTCGAGTCGTGCACTATAGACCACTCTGACATCTCTCCATGTATGTTAGATTCGCTTTCTCTTAAAATAATCCTTCATTATATTACTGCATTCGCTTTCCATAATTCCGGATGTTACTTCCACTTTGTGATTTAGTTTTGTATTACCTATTACGTCCATTACGGAGCCGCAGGCTCCGGCTTTTGGGTCTTTTGCTCCAAAAATAAGCCTTTTTATTCGTGCCTGCACTATAGCACCGGCACACATTGGACATGGCTCTATTGTTACATAGAGGTCACAATCTAACAGCCGCCACGCATCAAGGGTTTCGGAAGCTTTTTTTATAGCCAGTATTTCTGCATGGGCGGTTGGATCTTTTAATACTTCTCTTAGATTATGAGCTTTGGAAATAACAATTCCATTTCTGACTATAACAGCGCCAATTGGAACCTCGTCTTGTTTATAAGCTTCAGAGGCTTCATCCAGTGCCAGTTTCATAAAATCTATATCCAATATCTACACATCCAAAATAAAAGTAATGTACTTAAATGAATAGCACATCTGTTTGCAATGCTTTAATACGTTAATCATTATAGCGAAGATTTTATATTTTGTCCACCTCTAATTGGGTGTATATGCTCTCTGGAACAATACCTATTCCAGGACTTCCAAGCTTACTATCCTCCATTTGCTTCCGAGGAATTTCGATAATACTGTATGAACATAAACATCTTTATTGCTTCCTTTAACTTTAATAACAAATTCAGCATTGCCCACTCCATTATTTGTTGAGACTGAACCAGTTGGGAAAAATCCATAACCTTCAATATTCCCTGTTTGCTCCAGTACCTTTTCATTATTTTGAATCTGATAAATGGCTTCTTTATATGCACTGCTGCTCTTAATTAATGATATAATGCCAAAAAAGAGGGTGCAGAAAAATAATATACCAATGGCAATTATAATAACAATTATTTTTAAGCATGACGCTCCATCATCTTTTTGCTGGCCGATGTATGCATTATATTTTTCAATGGCCTCATCTTCGCTATGTTTGCTGTCTTCTGTCAATTTTACAACTGCTGTTCCTGCAAGTCTATCCCCTGTTCTTTGATTCTTTTTGTTAAAAAGCATATAGAACAAATCTATAAACAATAAGATAAAAGTAACATTTCTTAAAACTAATTTCTTTTTCGGGTATATTTGTTATATCGCTCTCATCTCTGACTGCAAGCTTAAATATTCTCTTGCCGATACTTTGCCCTTAAAAGATATCTTTTAGCAGGAGAAATACTGTTCCCACAATAAGTGATATCCAGCCTAATGACTCATCAATCAATGTTAAAATCGCCAAAGAAGCTCCTATAGATAAAAATATTACTATATAATCTATAATAAAACTCAGCAATCTTTCTCCAACATATGCAATTCTTAGAAATTTCTTATCCATATCGCTCCTCATTAGCCATGCATATATAGCAACTTTAAACTATATTTAATGTTTCCATAATCCTTCTTTAATAACCTCATCAAAGTAAAAAAGGCTACGAATTTATATCGTATCCTCCTGGCAAAGATTTATTTTGTTATGGTGCGCCCGAGATGAATCGAACATCCGACACACGGTTTAGGAAACCGTTGCTCTATCCCCTGAGCTACGGGCGCATATGGCTTTGACGCTTCTTGCGTCACTTATACATTATACATAGACTAAACTTTGTTGTCAATGCTTAATAGATTATAAAAGAGAGCATATCCCTGCCCCCTAATTATTATAAGCTGCACTATGGTTCTCACTCGAATGACTAAATAATAATATTGAAAAAAGAGCTTATATAACTTAATGCATCCACCAAAAAAATTGAAAATATAAGAACCAGTATAAATCCGATTATTTGCCCTGCAGCCTTTTTTCCCTTTGAAATCCTCTTATAAATACTAAACCCTGAGTTTTTTGGGTTTTTCTGAGCATATACCTCTGGATACAGAAGAAGAAAGGAGCCTAAAATGATCAATATTAATGATGCTATAAGTAAATATTGATTTATCTCATTTATGCTTTGGATCAAATATTCGTCTAGAGAATTAAGCATTATGTACCTGCTATATATCCCGGCAACCAGTGCAATTATCCACATCCAGAATCTGAAGGTTAATATGGTATTCTTTATATATATCATAAACCCGGCGCCCTTGATATCCCAAAGCAATGCAAGGATGGTGCCTACTGTTACACCCGTAATAATAGGATGGAATCCAAAAAAGAAGTCCCGTTTTATATATAATCCAAGTATCCCTGCAAGCATCAATATAAAACCGATTATGTCAGGAAGATCAATGTTAAATATGCGGTTTAAGTATGCAAATATATTTAAAAAAACCACAAGTGATACAATTCCCGATAAAATTGCCATAACCAATTCCATATCCATTACATGTCAACTCCTTGCGTATAATTATACCCCTTTAACAGTGCATATAAACAATCAAAAAAATGCCTGATAATATAATATATATTATATACGAATGTAAAAAATCCTTCTTTTATGCTGACAATGTTTGTTGTATTAGGTTAATTTATGGTAAAAAAAGGGTAAAGCAAGAGTTTATTTACTCTTGCTTTACCCTTTTTACTTTAATATGAATACTCCTGTAAGAGTTTTTGCTTTATCTCCCATAATGGCCTTGAGAGATCCACATAATATTTGTGAGGATTTTCAAACCTCAATACCTCTTCCCATAAGGTATCAATCTGATCCCGGCAGTATTCGCTGATATATTTTAAATTGGGACTCTCATATATGCATCTTCCCTTTTCAAAAATCTTTTCATGGAGCGGCTTGGCGTGAAAGTTAGTAACAACCTGCTTTTTCCACGTATGAACAGGGTCAAAAATCTCATATGGCTTTGTATCATCAATGACCTCATCTGCAAGGGTAATAACGTCCGCAATTGCCTTTCCGGTATCCCTTCTGAAAAGCCTGTATACTTTCTTGAACGATGGGTTTGTAATTTTAGCAACGTTTTCACTTACTTTAATTTTGGATACTATTTTACCGTCCTCTTCAACTGCCGCCAGCTTATATACTCCTCCGAAAACCGGTTCGGATTTTGAAGTAATAAGCCTTTCACCAACCCCGAAAATGTCTACCTTTGCGCCCTGGATTAATATATCTCTTATTACGTATTCATCAAGAGAATTTGAAGCTACTATTTTGCAATCCTTAAAGCCTGCATTATCAAGCATTTTTCTGGCTATATTTGAAAGATAAGTAATATCCCCGCTGTCAATTCTGATTCCTGCGGGTCTGAATCCTCTTGGAATTATTTCTTCTTCAAATACCTTTATAGCATTTGGTATTCCCGATTTTAGAACATTGTAGGTATCTACTAATATTGTACAATTCGAAGGATATATTCTGGCGTAGGCTCTGAAAGCGTCAAGTTCGGTGGGAAAGGACTGCACCCAGCTGTGTGCCATGGTGCCTAATGCCGGGATTCCGAAATCTCTGTCGGTTATCGTGCAGGCGGTACCGCTGCAGCCTCCTATATATGCGGCTCTGGCTCCGAGTATTGCTCCGTCATATCCTTGAGCCCTTCTTGATCCAAACTCCATGATAGGCCTGCCCTGGGCGGCTCTTACTATCCTGTTTGTTTTTGTAGCAATGAGGCTTTGGTGGTTTATAGTCAGAAGCACCATAGTTTCAATAAACTGAGCTTCTATAATAGGGCCCTTGACAATCAATATTGGTTCATTGGGAAATATTGGGGTTCCTTCAGGAACTGCCCATACGTCGCAGCTGAAACTGAAATTCTTTAAGTATTCCAAAAATCCCGAAGAAAATATATTTTTAGATTTTAAGTAGTCTATATCTTCATCTTCAAATTTTATACTTTTAAGATAATCCATTAGCTGTTCCACCCCCGCCATGATGGCAAATCCTCCATCATCAGGAACTTCGCGAAAAAACATATCAAAATACGCTATCTTATCCTTTAAACCGTTTTCAAAATAACCGTTTGCCATGGTCAGCTCATAAAAATCAGTCAGCATTGTAAGATTTCTTTTTTCCCTGAAGTCAATCTTATGCATTTGTAATCTCCCCTCAAATGTAACACTTATATCACACACTTATTATTAACTTAATAATAACTGAATATCATTATAATACTATATTTATACATTTACAAACCTTAGGCCAAAGACAATTGGTAATTAAATAATTATCAAAGTATTTGACGAAATATTTTTGAATAAGAAAGGTCCATCAATCAGCCTCAATGAACCTATAATTATTAATATATATTTTTATAAAATAATAAGGGCAGCTGTTAACTGCCCTTACAGGTAATTGATTTACTGCAGTGAAAGAATTGATATTCTATATAAAACAAAGGCAAGCTCATTTAAGTTTACACCTTATATTTTATTTCACTTTTCGCGCAGAATTACCTTAACCTATCTTTCCATAACCGGTTTTGATGGAGAGAAGAGGTAATCACTCCCCTTATCGGCTAATTATAATTTATCCAATTCTATGTTATTTACACATGCAATTTATATAAATAATTCATTTATTATCCATAGTTAATTAAGTCAAGCAAAATACTACCGTTCCGAGCATCTGTATCCTTCATCCCCAAAAATCAAATCATCAATATCACCGGAAACCCGTGTTTCATTGCTCACTTTTTCAAATTCTTCCTTTTTGTCAGTTTTATTTTCCCTCATATCGTCACCTCCAATATCAACGCGCTTATAAAGGTTATAGACTATTATAACAAAATATAAATGCGATGCAAGAAACTTCATATGATATATACCGACACAAAAATGCAGTATATTATTTATATTTTTTGCATGTGATATTTTTCTTTGTTTTTTAATACGCGGCTATGTATTTAGTGAATTGTTAAGTTCATGTTAAATACCCTTTTTTTATTAATATATATGAAGTCAAAAGAGGTTGTGCAATTTTAAAGAAAATATTTTGAGATTTTACAATAGAAATATTAAATCGTATATAGAGGACGTAAAATTAAAGCCTATGAAATTGAATATTTCATAGGCTTAACAACTTAATGTTTTAACTTACTTTCCTGACTTCAGCATTTCAGCGGCAGCTGCAATGCTCCCCAGGGATGATACTGCTTCTGTAGGTATGATGAGCTTATTTGCCGGATTTTTAGCCATTTCTGTCAATGCTTCTATCTGTTTTAATGCGATTACTGCCTCATTTGTGCCTGACTCTATTATAGCTTTGTTTACCACTTCTATTGCATCAGCCTGGGCTTTTGCAATTTCCTCCATGGCTTTTGCCTTACCTTCGGCTTCAAGCAGCTGTGATTCCTTCAAGCCTTCTGCCCGCCTTATATTGGCTTCCTTTTCGGCTTCCGCCTGCAGTATCTTTGACTGCTTATCTCCTTCAGCTATGGCAATGGCCGCTTGTTTCTCACCTTCAGCCTGCAGTATAGCTGCACGTTTATCCCTTTCTGCCCTCATCTGTTTTTCCATAGCCTGCTGAATTTCTGCAGGAGGTATGATATTTTTAATTTCAACTGAAAGAATTTTAATGCCATATGCATCTGTTATCTCATCTACTACTTTTAAAAGTTCAGAGTTTATCATGTCCCTACCTGACAATACTTCGTCCAATGACATGTTTCCCACGATGTTTCTCATGTTTGTAATTGTCGAATAGACTATACCCGATGTAAAATCTTCTATATTATATACTGCATCCCTTGCATTCATGATTTTATAGAATATTACATTATCAATGGATATTTTAACATTATCCTTTGTAATAACGCTCTGGGGCTCAATATCAAGAATCTGCTGCTTAGTGGAAATCCTTTTTCTCACAAAATCTACAAATGGAATTAATATATGCCATCCCGGCTCCAATACTTTATAAAACTGTCCGAATCTTTCAACCACAAACAAATATCCGGTATTTACAACTTTAATTGATGAGAATAGTAATACTAAAACCAGTCCGCCAAGCAATACAGTAAGAACAAATCCTAACATTTATAAATTCCTCCCAAATTTAAATTTCATTATTATATAGCAATCTTTTAATTCCATACCACAATCAAACCATAAAATATAAGTGATATCAGAAACAAGGTTATACAGTTTATCAAAATTGCCGACTTAAGTGTTAAAGGTATTACCCCTAAAAATGTTTTTGCCGGCTCATCCATAAGCATGGCCTTTGCCATAATTCCTAAGGAACCAAATACACCAAATGAAACAGCAGCATATTTTTTAAAAGGAATCACTTTCATAGCTAAACCACCTTCTTTACAATCATCCTGTTACCTTTTATACCGGTAACCTCAAACTTATCTCCTATACGTATGGATTCTCCATCATTTTCGGCAGCCCAGTATATACCGTCAATTTTTATTCTTCCTTTATCTCCAATGTCTTCATTGGCAGTCATTATTCTGCCGATGTATTCTTCTTCCATCTTATTTGTCTTAGGTATGGTCTTATTAAGCTTTTTCTTCAGCCAATAATATTCACCAGCTATGGCTATAGAACTTACGATAGCGAATACCATTATCTGTCCGGTAAAGCCTATCTTAAGCACCTTTGCCAGCAAAGCAAAAATACCGCCGACAGTGAACCCCGAAAGAAAGAAGCTGCTTGTTATTATGTCAGCTATCAGTGCTGCAATTGAAATTATCAGCCAAAACAATATTGACCCCATTTTTATCCCCCCTTAAATTTTTATTGTGCCTGATTCAATCTTATAGTTTCGCCAACAACTTTATGTAGTTTTAATTACTACTTATTGTTGTTATATTTATAATAAAACATAGTTGTAATATTATCAACACGCCTATGACATATTTTAAGAGCATATCAGTCGGTGTTATAATAACTCTTTTATGTTTTATACTTTTTCTCTTTGTATCTCTTAATATCTCTTGTTATCTTATAAATGTGTTGTAACATAGTTATAAATACTATATAATGTCTATGAGGTGATATATATGAAGCTGGAAAAAAGCGATTTAATGAAGATAATAAATGATATGTCATTGCTTGATGATATTGAAATCTCCAAAATTCCGGATATAGATCTTTATATGGAACAGCTTACATCCTTTTTTGATGATAAATTGGGTCATTTGAAGAGGGGCAGCGAGGATAAAATACTTACCAAAACCATGATTAATAACTATACAAAGCTGGGTATTCTTATGCCTTCAAAAAATAAAAAATACAGCAAAAGGCATATGATACTTTTAATTCTTATCTATTATCTTAAGCAGATACTTTCAATTAACGATATCCACACTATCATGGCACCTATTTTAAACAATATAAGCACAGAGGAAGACGATTTAATACCTCTTGAAGACATATATTCAACAATACTTGAGATAAAGAAAAAGGAATTTGAAAAATACTATGATGTTTTTGATGACAAGTATAAATTGATAAAGGAAAAAACCAAGACATTAAGCAGCGAGAACAAGGATTTAGCCGAGCTGTTTTTGGTGATACTTATACTTGTGGCACAGGCAGATGCACAAAAACGCCTTGCTGAAAAGCTCATAGACAAATACTTTAATTCATAAAAAGATAACTTTTTTCCTGCTATAACCAGTTGAAAGTGCTATAGAGGTAAAGTATAGTAAAATAAGTAAGGTATTCAATTACAGGCTTTAATGTTATGTAATTGAAAAATTTAGAAAAATAGTTTGAGGTGTACGTATTATGAAGGGACTACTGAAGAAGAGCATTATGTATATGCTTGTATCACTGTTTTTGTTGACGGCAGTACTGCCTCATGAGGCTTTGGCCGCTCCAGCAAATACTCTTGGTTTAAAGGCTGAATCGGCCATTTTGGTGGATGCTGATACAGGAAGGATTTTGTATCAATATAAGCAGGATGCTCCACTTCATCCTGCCAGCATGACGAAGATGATGACAGAGTATCTGCTCTTTGAAGCAATTAAGGAAAATAAGATATCTTGGGATCAGGAAACTTCTATCAGTGACTTTGTTTATCAAATATCTCAGAACAGAGCATTGTCAAATGTGCCATTAAGAAAAGATCAAAAATATACCGTGCGAGAGCTTTATGAATCAATGGCCATTTATTCCGCCAACGGTTCAACCATAGCATTGGCGGAATTAATTGCAGGCTCTGAGACCAATTTTGTTAAAATGATGAATGAAAAAGGTGCCGAAATGGGACTTACGGATTTTAAATTTGTCAATTCCACAGGGTTAAATAACGAGGACCTCTTAGGACAGCATCCTGAGGGCACCGATGGCAATGAAGAAAATGTAATGTCCGCTAAAGCTACTGCTACTCTTGCATATCATTTGTTGAAGGATTATCCCGAAGTTTTGAATACCTCCAGCATTCCCGTTAAGAAATTCCGCGAAGGAACAACGGATGAAATTCAAATGGATAACTGGAACTGGATGATTCCCGGCACCATGTATGGAGTATATGACTATCCTGGAGTGGATGGCTTAAAAACCGGCTCCACAGACTTAGGCGGAAATTCATTTACTGCAACGGCAAAGAAAAACGATATGCGTATCATTGCTGTAATAATGAAAACCAGCTCTAAGCTTGAACGTTTTGCCGAAACAAAAAGGCTTTTAGATTATGCATTTAACAATTTTGAGAAAAAGGAGCTTTTTCCTGCAGGATACAGCATAGAAGGTAATTCTACATTACCTGTTGTTAAAGGCAAGGAAAAAAACGTAGGTGTTGTAACCAGGGATCCTTTTACAATGATTATTAAAAAAGGCGAAGAAGATCAATTTGAGCCTTCTTATGATTTAGACCCGGCGGTTTTAAAAGACGGCTCTTTGACAGCACCCCTTGAAAAAGACCAGGTTATGGGTTCCATTGCGCTTACATATAAAGGAGAAGAAGACTACGGTTATCTTACCGAGGCTATAAGGATTATGAATGAACCGGTAATAGTAACGGCAAGCGAGGTCAAAAAAGCCAACTGGCTGGTGCTTTTATTCAGAGCAATCGGTGAATTCTTTTCCGGCTTATTAAAAAGCAATAAATAATTCAATAATAAAAACAATGCACCTTGAATAAGGATATAAGACACTTATTTAAGGTGCATTTTCAAACATTGTTTTTTTATAACCTTACAAGGAGGTTGTAATTATGACTCCTCTTACGGAAAAAACTGCCCTTGATATTATACACTCTGTTTTTCATAAAAAAGTTAACATTAAAGCCGTGGGAAATCATGAGCTTAATAGACATCTTGTTTATCATGTTACTGACGAAAATAACCTTTCAGTTATATTCAAAATATATTTTATTAAAAACAGAGCCAACAGGGAGGTTGCCTCTTTAAAGCTATTATCAAAGAGTTCTGTAAAATGCCCTGAACTCATTGATTACAGAATAATAAATAATGAAATTGACTGGATCATGATTGAATATCTCGAGGGTCAATTGTTTGAACAGGCAAAAAAAAATATAAGTGATGATTCTGTTCATAGCATTTTTGAAGGTATGGGAGAAGAGTTGGGTAAAATACACAGCTTTAAAACCTTTGATTTTTTTGGAAATTGGGATGAGAACTGCAAAAGCTTTGATAATATAAAAAGCTATAAAGAACGCTTTATAGCTTTGGCTGAAAGCTGCATAGAAGATATGCTGCCTAAAACGCCTGAACAGCAGTCTTTATTTGATAAAGCCATAAATAAATTGAGAAGCAATTATGATTTGATGGATGATATCACGGAAGCCCGCCTTTGCCACAACGATTATAACGGCAGGAACATACTTGTTAAAGCTCAAGGAAACTCATGGTCTTTAAGCGGTATTATCGATTTTGAACAATGCCTTCCGGGAAATAAGGATGTTGATATTGCATTGCTACATCATGATTATTTTCTCTATAATAAGGATTATGAAAAAGCTTTCTTAAAAGGCTACAATAAATATTGTTCTATTGATGAAAGCTTTTATAAAAGGCTTGATTATTATTTTCTTTTCATGGGTATATACATCTGCAGCTGGGCATATAAATCAGCCCCCTCATATTATGAGGAGGGCTTAAGGCTTCTTTCTCTATACGGATTATAAAGTATTAATATATTCTTATGACGCTGTATCCCATTCTTTCCACCGTTGAAATAATCTGGTCTATATGACCGTGCCCGTTGGTTTCCACCGTTACTTCAAGCTGTACCTGATTAAACCTGTCAAAGGTTTTAAACTGATTATGGTCAAGCTTTATAATATTTGCATTAAGCTTTGCCAAAACTTCAGCAATTTTTTGAAGCTCTCCAGGCCTGTCTGTCAATTCCACAGAAAAGCATAAAAGCCTTCCTCTTGATACAAGTCCTCTGTTTATCATTGAGGATACAGTAACGACATCTATATTGCCGCCGCTTACCAAACAAACTATGTTTTTTCCCTTTTCCCTGATCTTCTTCAGCCCTGCAAGAGATAATACTCCTGAGCTTTCGCCTATTATTTTATGCTTTTCCATAAGTATTAAAAATGCCTCCATCACCTCAAAATCGGTGACGGTAACAATCTCATCAACATAATCCCTTATTATTGAAAATGTGATGTCTCCTGGCCTCTTAACTGCCACGCCGTCGGCTATGGTCTTAACCGTATCCAGGCTTATAAGCTTATCATTGTCTAATGATAATTTCATTGCCATTGCGCCTTCCGGCTCCACGCCGATTATTTTTATATCCGGCTTTATGGATTTTGCAGCTACGGCTACGCCGCTTATTAAACCGCCTCCGCCTACGGGTACCAGTATAGCATCAGCATTTTTAAGCTCCTCCAATATTTCAATTGCTATTGTCCCCTGACCTGCAATTACATCCAAATCATCAAAAGGATGGATAAAAGTATATCCTTCCTCCTTTTCCAGCTCCCTGGCCTTCGAATAAGCCTCGTCGTAAAAATCCCCGTGCAGCACAACTTGAGCACCGTATTTTCTGGTTGCCTCAATCTTGATTAAGGGTGTCATAGCAGGCATGACTATGGTGGCCTTGACTCCTAATCTTTTAGCAGCGTATGCCACTCCTTGAGCATGGTTTCCTGCTGAAGAGGAAATGAGTCCCCTTTCTCTTTCCTTGGGAGAAAGCCTGCAAATTTTATTATAGGCTCCTCGTATTTTAAAGGAGCCGGTAGTCTGCAGGTTTTCGGGTTTAATATACACATGGTTATTGAATTCGGTGCTGAATATTTCACTGTATATGAGTTCAGTCTTGTGGACTATACCCTTGAGATTTTCCATGGCCATATTTATATCATCAAATTTAAGCTTCGGCTTTGATTTTTGCGTTTCGTCCTTAATTGGAGTTACCATATAGACTCACCCCCGCTTAATATATTAATGTTACGGCATTGCCGTGTCAAGTTCGGACCTCATTTTGTTTTTAAGTTCTTTTACAACCTTTGAAATCTTCGGATATGCAATGAGGGCTCCGTAAGTTACAATAGGTCTTCCAAATGGAACAAATCCCAGAACTCTTGATGAATATCCGCCAATCCCCATTATCCAGTTTACTGTGGGAGTGGTATTTACCATATACAAGCCCTTGACTGTTCCTTTTAAAAGCAAATACATATCTGTAACCGCCGGAACAACAATTTCCGGCTTGTATTGCCTGCAAAGAGTATACACCTTTGCCCCATATTCATCTTCTCCGCGATATATAATATGTCCCCACTGATATTTTTCCAGCCTGTCAAATCCGGGAAGGTTAAGCAATACATTTTTATCCGGAACATAATCCATAGGTATCCTGTTTAAATGCATATTGGCAGCAATTACTGAAGAGTGGGTACCTCCTATGTCATGGTAAATTACAATCATAACATCACTCCTTTTTTTGCTCAATTAATTATAGGATACCCATAACGGCTCATATTTTTCATGCCCTACAAATTGATTTATATGGAATATGCACCAAAAATTATGGATAAACTAACAGATATATTTTCCAAAGAAAAGAGTGAATTGAATTGAAAAATTTTTTATTTATAATAATACCAATAATAATTGCCTTTTCGATCGGCAGGACCATAATAATAGGCAACCAGTCCCCGATAACCTCAATTGAAGATACCGCACCACCGGTTCATGAAGCGAAGGATTTAACTGAAGCAACCAGATTTGTATTCCAAAATAAGGAATTGACCGAAATGGATTTCTTCAGTAATATAACGGAGCAGATAAGAAAGGATTGGGAAGCAGATGCTAAAATGTACAGCATATATGCCGATATCCCCGGCAGCAAAGTTAAGGACCTTCTTAATCTGTCTTATAATTATAACTGGTCTGCAGCATATATATCACCGTCAAGAAAGCGTAAGATTGAAGTGTCTTTATATGATAAAAGCATAAGCGGCGGCGCCGGAGCAGATATAATTTATACTTATAAAAATACCACTACAGGGCATATAGGCAGAGCTAAAATAGAGGCCGTAAAAGACAATATAAATTATAAGATAGAAGAAACAGATATAGTTAATGACTATTCATACTACACTTTCCCGGAAGAATGGTTCTATGGATGGCAGAAAACTTTTAAAGACATAGGCAGTATGATTTATAATGAATTACAGGGTGATATTAAAAATACGGATTCTTTTACTCTAAAGCTCTATACAATTAATAAGGAGAAACCTTTGCCCGTATGGGAAGCAAATTGGAAGAGTAAAAACAATAAACAAAACAAATTGCTTATAGATGCTGTTTCTGGAAATATACTTGATAATAATATTTAATATTCTTTTTTTGTCTTACTGTTCCACTTAAAATTGGATTAATAGAAATTTTTTATAAATATTGTAGATTATTTGAAAATCTTGTAGAATTATTTATATACATATATTGGATTTAAAGCAAACTCGTCGGGAGGCTTACAATATGAAGGGCCATAGGATATACAAAAAAAAACCGGACAGATTTTTGAATAAAAAGATAATATGCAGGGATACCTCTGCACAGTCATATAATCAATACAAGCTTCTTATTGATTTGTCTCCAATGGCTATAATTGTTCATGATTCTAAAACTATATTATTGGCAAACCCGGCTGCAGTAAGACTTGTAGGAGCCAAAGCCTTCCAAAAGCTTGAGGGTCTGAGTATCTCGGATTTTGTGCATATCGATTATCATCAGTTGGCACAGGTACGATTGGATGAAATTGTTGAAACCCAGAGATATGTGCCGCCTGTTGAAGAAAAACTTATTCGTTTGGATGGCTCAACAGTTGATGTAGAAATTACGACAGCCTATTTTCCCTATGAAAACAAGGATGCTTTTTTAGCCATGATCAAGGATATCGGAGTGCAAAAAAAAGCTATAAAATATGAACAGGAAAATATTGAAAATATGAGAATTCTTAATGAGACTATTGAGTTTGATAGGATAAAAACCGAGTTTTTTGCAAATATTTCTCATGAATTAAGAACTCCCCTTAATGTTCTTTTCAGTTCTGTGCAGCTTCTGGATTTTTATCACAGGTCTGAAAAAATACAAAGCGATGAGTACGACTTATCAAAGCAGTTAAAAATTATGACTCAGAACTGCTACAGGCTTTTAAAGCTTTTAAACAATCTTATAGATATTACCAAGATAGATTCAGGTTATATTCAGCTCAAGCTTGAATACTGCAATATTATAAGCGTTGTGGAAGATATAACCATGTCCGTAGTTGAGCTTGCTGAAGAAAATAATATTTCTCTGTTATTTGATACCGATGTGGAAGAAAAATATATGGCTTGTGATTCCAGAAAAATAGAGAGAATAATATTAAACCTTCTTTCGAATGCGATTAAATTTACAAATGCCGGAGGAAGTATAATAGTAAATATTCATGATAAAGGAAATTCTGTTGTAATTTCAATTAAGGATACTGGCATTGGAATTCCACATGACAAGCTTAATATCATATTTGAACGCTTCAGACAGGTAGACAGGCTGTTAACTCGGCAGCGTGAAGGGACAGGCATAGGCTTATCCATAGTTAAATCCCTTGTAGAAATGCATGGAGGCACCATAAATGTGCACAGTAAATACGGGAAGGGGAGTGAATTTATAATTGAACTTCCTGCAAACATACCCACTGATACCGCCGGCATATCTGATGATAAATTTGCAAACAATATGCAGGATAATATAGAACAGATCAATATCGAGTTTTCTGACATAGAAACAGGATATACCAAAAACCGATAATCAAAAAGCTTCATATATGATAAAATATATATGAGGTGAAAAATATGAATTTAAATAATATAATGGACCTGGCATTAAAACTTTCAGACCTTAAGGATATACCCTCCGACTCCGGTATTATAGTGGATGGAGAGAATATAAAAAAAGTAGTGATAGGTGTGGATATGGAAGGCCCAGAACTTCTTCTTGCTAAAGAATTGGGTTCCGATTTGGTCATAAGCCATCATCCGAAAACAGGATCGCCCTATATTAATTTTCACAATGTAATGTACAGACAAATTGATAAGATGGTTGAAGTCGGCGTTCCCATAAACAAAGCTCAAAAAGCTTTAAAAGACAGAATCGCCAAAATTGAACGCGGACAGCACCCGGGAAATTATGACAGAGTGGCATCCTTTGCCCGTCAAATGAGTATGCCCTACATGAACATACATCTGCCTATTGATATAATTACCGAAAACTTCCTGCAGAACTATTTGGATGAGGGTCTGAAAGACTTATACAGGCCTACTCTTTCAAGCGTACTGGATTTATTAAAACAAATCCCCGAATATAAAAATGCAGTTACCATGCCTGCAATAAGAGCAGGCAGCACCGATGATTACTGCGGAAAGGTGCTGGTACTTATGGCAGGCGGAACCAATGGCGGCGACAAGGTATTCAAAGCATATTTTGATGCCGGTATCGGGACCATAGTATGCATGCACATGCCTGATGATGTAAGGCAGGCAGTAATAGAGCAAAACATAGGTAATGTCATTGTAGCCGGTCATATGTCTTCAGATTCCATAGGCCTTAATATTTTTTCAAAAGAATTAGAAAACAAAGGACTGTCCGTTATAAAGATAGGCGGAATAGTTGAATAACACTGACACGGGGCTTCAAAATTCTTGTATCTTTAAGGCAGCAAGCTTTAGAATTTGCAGAACTTGAACTGCCGAATGGAGTGTTCAAAATTTTGAAACCCCTGATTACACTTTGCATACCTTGACTTTAACTATTCTTTTTTCGGATACCTCCTCCACCTTAAAAAGAAAGCCGTCAAATTCCACAAAAGGGGTCTCGTCTTCATGGGGTATTCTCCCTAACTGGCTTATTATAAAGCCTCCTAAGGTATCATAATCATCAGAGGGCAGCTTTACATCCAGAAGGTCCTCCACATAATCCAAATCCGTAGACCCTTTTATTAAAAAAGTAGTTTCATCTATTTTTTCTATCTGCTTTTCTTCTTCATCATATTCATCCCATATGCTGCCTACTATCTCCTCCAGCAAATCCTCTATTGTCACTATACCTGACGTTCCGCCATACTCGTCAATTACAACGGCTATATGGCTTTTCTTTCTTTTAAGCTCTTTTAAAAGCTCATCGGTTCTTTTGGAAGCAGGCACATAATAAGGATGGCGCAAAATACTTTTTATGTCAAAGGCAGTATCCGGATCCTGCCTTAAATAAGAAAACAGGTCCTTTATGTGTAAAATTCCTATTATATTATCTATATTATCTCGGTAAACAGGGACTCTTGTATATTTTTCATTAATAACTATATCCAATACTTCTTCAATATCCGCATCGGCAGGAAGAGCTGCAATATCCCTTCTATGGGTCATGATTTCAGAAACAGATTTATTATCGAACTCAAAGATATTGTCTATCATCTCTTTTTCCTCTAACTGAATAACCCCATTCTCTTCCCCTAAATCCATCATCATGCGGATCTCCTCCTCTGTAACGCTTTCCTGATCATAGGAAGGATTTCCTCCAAAAATTTTAATGACAAAATTAGTGGAAAATGTAAGAAACCTTACAAAAGGATAAGCTATTTTTAATAAGAAGCTGAGGGGTTTTATGGAAAACATTGAAATTGCCTCGGACTTTTGCATAGCCAGCCTTTTAGGGACCAATTCCCCAAAAACCAGCGTAAAATATGATAAAAGTATGGTTATTATAATGAGGGAAGCAACCTTTATGAGCGAGACATCAATAGGTAAACCATAATACATTGCCAGGTCTGTGAGCCTGTCAGCAAAGCTTTCGGCCGCAAAGGCGCTGGCTAAAAGCCCCGATAAAGTTATTCCTACCTGGATTGTAGCTAAAAATTTGCTGGGCTCCATGGTAAGGTTTAATATTAGCTTTGCCTTTTTATCTCCTTCTTCGGCCATCTTTTTAATTTTATTATCATTAAGGGATATTATAGCAATTTCAGAGGACGCAAAAAAAGCATTTACCCCTATCAATAAAATAAGAAACAGCACCTGCAATGTAAGGCTTCCGTTTTCTGTCATTCCAATTCCCCCAAAGACATATTACAATATTTTTTTCTTATCTTTATTTTATTTAATAACTTATATTATATGTACATTTATAATTTATTTATCCATAATTCCAATTTATACCTGATTTTTCCCCTTATTACAAACAAAACCTAATTTGACCATTAATTTTATAGCTTGCTTTACATATTATGAAAAAAATCATATAATAAATAATAATTATGCCAAATATACTATAAAAAACCACTTTTTTGTAAGATTCTTTTATTTTACAAAAGTGTTATGCTTGTATTCATATAGTGACAGGAGGAATAAAATGTTTAAGAATCTAAAAATCGCAAACACCATTATACTCGTATTTCTAATATCCTGTATATCTCTTCTCCTAATAGGGTTTTTAGGTTACAGCAATATGAAGAAAATAAACGAAAACGTTACAGTAATGTACGACAAAGGATTGACTCCTGTCATGCAAATTGAAGATGTAAGAAACAGCGTCCTTTCAATAAGGATAGATGTACTTACCATGTTAGATACAAAATACACTGCAGATATTGCAGATCATATAACAAATAACCATAATAAAGTAAATGAACTCATAGGACAGCTTGAAGCATCAGGCTTAGATGATCAATCCCTAGGCTATATAAATGAGTTTAAAGCAAAATATAATGAATATATACGCTCCTGGGGCACTATAAAATCTTACCTAAGCGGCGGAATGAAGCCCAATGAAGCAGAAAAGCTTACCTTTGGTAATTTAGGCAGTCAAGCTACATCTCATCTTGATAGTTTATTTATTCATTATCAGGAAAATGCACAGAACTTAAAGTCTCAGAGCGATACTCTGTATTCTAGCGGAATTATGCAGTTTGCTTTTATTTTCTTTGCTTCCGTAGTTGTAATTTTCTTAATAACCCTCCCCATAGTTGGTGTAGTTAAGGGTACGTTAAAGGAAATGAATACAGGTCTTATGAAAGTTGCACAAGGTGATTTTACAATTACTCTTGATACACAAGGAAGGAATGAACTGGGAGTAATGAAAAAATCCTTGGCCAACACTATAAAGAGTATATCGGCAATGTTAATCAGCATAAAAGAAGGTTTTCAGGCAGCACAGGATCAGTCTGAAAAGCTTACATCTATATCCAAGGAGATGTCTGCATCTTCACAGCAAATAGCAGATACCATACAGTATATTGCTTCCGGTACGGGGCAGCAGGCTGAAAACCTCATACACATAACCAATACGGTTAATGGTTTCGGTATGGAAGTTGAAGAAATAGCGATGGCAATTGACGATGTAGATAAGAGAGCCAAAGAGATAAATACCATGGCTGAAAACAGCAACACAGGACTTAACAGCCTTGTATCCTCTATTGAGGAAATTAAAGAATCCTTTGATGATGTATGCAATAAAATTTCTGCCTTAGGAACAAGCATAAAACAGATAAACGACATTACAGTTATAATAAACAGCATAGCTGACCAGACAAACCTCCTTGCCCTCAATGCCGCAATTGAGGCAGCCAGAGCAGGTGAGGCAGGAAGAGGCTTTTCCGTAGTTGCAGATGAAATAAGAAAACTGGCTGAGCAGTCTAAAAATTCATCCTCGGGCATAGGTAAATTGACGGATTCAATTTCGAAAGAAACCATTGAAGTTATAAATACCACCCAGGATGTAAGCGAAGTTTTGGAAAATCAGCTTGAAAGCATCAATGTTACTCTTCATTCCTTCAAGCAGATAATATCTTCGGTAGAAAATATGCTTCCAAAAATCAATAACGTTAACTCTTCTGCCAATATGATAAATACCCAAAAGGATGACATAATATCCATGATAAGAAAAGCATCCAACTTAGCCGAAGAAGCCTCGTCTGCGACAGAGGAGATTGCGGCTTCATCACAGCAGATGAATGCTTCATCGGAAGAAGTGGCCGAAACGGCACAAAAGCTTAATAATATGTCTTCGAATTTATCGGTAGAAATAGAAAAGTTCAAGCTGTAAAATATAACCCGTGTACAAGGTTAAACTCTTATACACGGGTTTATTTATTGCTATTCAAATTCCTTTAATACAGCTTTTATCTGAGTGAGTTTTTCATCAAGAATTTCTTGATTTCCTGCCTCAACAACCAGCCTTAGATAAGGCTCGGTATTTGAAGGCCGGACATTAAACCACCAATCCTTGAATTCTATTCTGTAGCCGTCAAAATCATATACCCCTTGGGGACTCTCCCTTAATGTGAATACTTCCTTAAGCTTTTCCATGGCAGCGGTTTTGTTTTCTATCCGGAAGTTTAATTCGCCGGAATTGGCGTAGGTTTTTATTTCGTCTATAATCTGTGAAAATGTTTTATTTTCTTTTTTCAATTTTGACACAACATTTAAAACTAAAAGGCTTGCCAGTATTCCCGAATCACAATTGTAAAAGTCGCGGAAATAATAGTGTCCTGCTAATTCTCCTCCGAATATTCCTTTTATCTCTTTTAGCTTTACCTTGGCATAAGCATGGCCTACCTTCCACATATTCGGTGTGCCGCCTAATTTCTCAATGTACTCCGAAACTGCCTTTGTGGTACGTATATCATGAAGCACGTTTCCCTTTTCCTTTTCAAGATAATAAAGACCTATGACACCTATTACAAGATCGGGTGATACAAACCTTCCCTTTTCGTCTACAAAAACTACCCTATCAGCATCCCCGTCATATATTATTCCTAGGTCGCAATTGTTTTTTAAAACCAGCTCTTTAAGGCTTTGTGTATTTACCTCTTCTAAGGGATTGGGCTCATGGTTTGGAAATGTACAATCCATCTCATCATAAATGTATATAGGAGATTGTCCCAATATATCTTTTATAAGTATGGATGCCATGCCATTGGAACAGTCAACGCCTACCTTCATATTATCCAGGGAGGGCAGGTATTGTTTTAAAAACTCAATGTATTCTTCTTTTACATCAAGCTTATGAACTTTGCCCTTTGCTGCTGTCCTTTCAACTTTATTGTTCTTAATCAGATTTTCCAAATCCTGAAGGCCTGATTCATAGCCCACAGGTATGGCACCTCGGGTAGAGACTTTAAGACCGTTGTATTCCTTAGGATTGTGGGAAGCAGTTATCTGAACAGAAGCTGGGAAACCATGTTTTGCTGTTGCAAAATACACCATGGGTGTAGTGGAGTAACCTATGTAGTATACATCCGCCCCGCTGTCCGTTATGCCCTCAGTTAAACTATTGTATATCTCATTAGAGGATACCCTTCCGTCCTGGCCTATTAAAACCCTGTCGGCCTTTAAAAGTCCTGGAAGGAAGAATCCGATTTTATATACATCTTCCTTGTTAAAATCCACATTGTATATTCCTCTTATATCATAGGCTTTAAAAGCATTCATATTTTATACCTCTAAAAGTAATTTTTTTGTTTACCTTCTCCACCTGTCCTTGCCTTTGTTGACTTCGTCAAAGAATCTCTTTCTGTTCTTATACACCATTCTCTTCATTTTATACCACTGTATTATATCGTCCCAGAAAAAGATAAAGAAATTTATGACCGAAACTATGGCAGCAAGTTTTAAATGCACTGGCTCAATCAATACAGTATAGGCAATATATACCCAGTTAAGCCAGGCAAGATATTTTATTTTAACAGGCAGTATAAAAAATACCAGTATCTCAAAATTCGGATATAACTGGGCAAAAGCTAAGAAAAGTGACAGGTTTAAGTACACACCTGTAGTTCCGGCGCCCGTTATGAATGCAGCTATTGTGGTGCCCAGCATTCCGATAAGATAATATACATTTAATCTGAAGCTTCCCCATGACTGTTCCAGTGCAGTTCCCACCATATAATAAAAATACAGGGTAAAGAATATGAACAGTACTGATGCTGACGGGGGGATTAAAATATAGGTAATAAGCCTCCATACCTCACCTCTTAAAACCATGGACGGAATAAGCATAAGCTTGCTTACAATTGAATTGTTGAACAACATCAGCAAAAATACTGCCCCGTTGAGTCCTACTATATACATGGTCAGATTTCTGATTGAATATCGGCCATACTTTCTTTCGAGATTATCCAGCCATTTCATAAGAATCACTCCTCCATAATGTGATAAACCGCTATTTTATGGACTTTAATACTTCCAGAAGATATTCCCATACCCTTCGGGTAGAGGATATGCTTAAATGCTCATTAGGTGTGTGTACATCGTATAAGTTCGGTCCCATTGATACCATATCCAAATCCGGGCGTTTGGCCTTGAACAAGCCGCACTCCAGTCCTCCATGAACTGCAGTGATAACAGGATTTTTACCATACATGCTCTCATATACCTCTTCAAATATAGTTCTTAATTTTGAATTTGGCTCAAATTCCCATTCGGGATAATCGGAAGATGTTTCAAATTCCGCGCCTAAAAGTTCGGCAACTGCCTCTGTCTGGCTTAAAATATAGTATTTTAAGCTTTTTACCGAGCTTCTTACAGCACTCTCAAAGCATACTTCCTTTTCATCCGTTGTAACCACTCCCAAGTTTGATGAGCTTACCACCAAGCCTTGTATTTCATGGCTCATGGACATGACACCATTTGGTATAAGAAGAAGTGACATTATAACCTTCTTCTTTGTATCTTCAGAAAATACCTTTTTCACGTCATTTTGATATTTTTCAGTATTTAGGCTAAAACCGCTGTCCGTTACCCTCAGCTCATTTTTAAGTGTTTCTCTTAAATCATCAATAATTTCTAAAAACTTTGCATTATCCTGGGGCTCAATTGCAACAACAGCGTCGGCTTCCCTTGGTATGGCATTCATTTTAAAGCCGCCGTTTATATCCGCTACACTATAGTTTATGCTTCTTTGCAATTGGTTTAAAGCTCTGCCCATAAGCTTATTTGAATTGCCACGATCAAGATGAATGTCTGCACCGGAATGTCCGCCCTTCAATCCTTTTATGCTTATTATATAATACTCAAGTTCATCTTTGACATCTTCCCAGGAAATAGGGATACAATGTTTTGTCCTCACTCCGCCGGCACATCCTGCAAGCAAGTAGCCTTCTTCTTCCGAGTCTATGTTTATTAAATATTTGCCCGTCAAATTATTCATATCAAGAGCTGAAGCTCCAATAAGTCCCGTTTCTTCTTCTGTGGTCAAAAGCACTTCTAAAGGGGGGTGAGGAATATCCTTTGAATCTAAAAGTGCAAGTCCATAGGCTACGGCGATGCCATTATCCGCACCAAGAGTAGTATTATTTGCATAAAGCATATCCCCCTCCACTCTGAGCTTTATGGGGTCTTTCTCAAAGTCATGACGTGTTTCTTTGTTTTTATCACATACCATGTCCATATGGCCCTGGATGATGACGGTGGGGGCATTCTCATATCCAAAGTTTCCTGGTTTTTTTATTATAATATTTAATGCTTCATCCTGAATACAATGAAGGTTTCTTGCCCTGGCAAACTCAACCATATAGTCACTTATAGCTTTTTCATTTCCCGAACCTCTGGGGATGGATGAAATCTCCTGAAAAAACTTAAACACTGGCTCAGGATCCAAGCCTTTATAAATATCCGTCAACTGCTGCACACCTCTCTCATTCATATGTTTTATTCAATTTTTATTATACCAGAGTTTTTATGGCAAAATAACAATTATTTGACTTTATAATATTAAAAGCCCGGATACCGGGCTTTTAGCTTATTGTTTGCTTTTTATCCATCTGCCTTCACTCCCCGGGCAGATTTCTGTGCTTTGCTGCTTTTCTACATCCCAAACCATTATTTTAAGCTTTTTATCTTCTTCATCATATAAGGTATATAGTACATTATTTCCGTCGGAAGAAATATCATAAACTACATTTAAAGCCTCATCGGGAATGTTCTGAGGTTCTTCCTGCTGTGGAATTTCCTCCATATTTATTTCTGTAAGATTCGAGGTATTTATATCTGCTTTATAATATTGAACTTCCCCTTCGCCTTGTACCATCATCTTTTCTATAATGAGAGTATCATTATCAAGCCATAATACCGGCTGGCAGAGATATTCACTGCTGCCTTTCATAAGTATTTTCATGTCGCTGTCTTTATGCATTAAAACTACTGCAGTGCTTATGGAATCGCCTTCCTCTATAGGTGTGGGCGGATCCACATTTTCAGAAATACCTATGGTTATTGAATTGCCGTCAGGAGACCATTCAAACCCCATGGTAGCCCCTTCGGTAACCCTAATCCATTTTTTGCTTTCAATATCGTATATTTTTGTAGCTCCCAATGACCCGGTACCATAATCCACGGCAATGTACTTATAATTTGGAGACCATCTTACTATTCTGGCCGGCTCATTTTTGTCAATTATCTCTCTTGTTTTTGTCTTGATGTCATATAAAACCAATATGTTGTCTGAATAGTCTTCATTGTCGCGGGCAATATATACCACTTTTCCGTCCTTTAAGTTGAGGTCGTAATCATATATGTCTATATTTTCGGTTACTGCCTGTTCAAAATTATCATTCAAGCTTCTGAGCTTTAAATTTCCATCTTCATCTATATAGGCAAAGGTGTCGTTTTCAACTATGTTTATGCTCAATCCGGCAACCATGGTTTCTTCTGCAGATGCCGCCAATGTTTCGCTGTTATCTGCTGTGGTTAAGTTATGATTTTCAGCAATGGATGTGCCTAATCCGCTTGCAAAGTCCGAAGTGAGATCGGGTAGGTTGGCTCCTTCCTTTCCCTTTGAATTAAGCCCTGTCTTAAATCCCCCGCCATAGCCATCCATACCCTTCATCACAGCCATGGACGTTATTGCAATTAATAATACCGATATTGAAAATAATAACAATACATTCTTTCTCATACTTTTTCCTTCCTTCAGTATCCTTTTTTATAAATCTAACTAATTTAATATATAAGAACTTATCATTATTATTTAATATTGCCCAATTTTTTCCTTTTTTATAACATGGATTTATATCGACATCTAAAAGACAATTGCCCGGGAAATATCGTCAAAATAAACTTGTGCATCCATTTTTAACGCATTCCTGACAAAGCTCTGAATTATTGTCGAATTCATCGCTGCAAAATAAACCTCCGCAGGAAATACAGAAATTTATATTATCATCTTCCAGTTCCTTCCCGCAGCTGCTGCATAGTATAGCTGACACATTTATCACCTCCCGTATTTTTATAAATGTATTTTTTCATTATTGAGTAAATATATGTAATTAATTTGTATATGCTGGATAATATTTAACTAGCAGGTGCAAAAAATTCTTTTTATTATTGCAAAAGCTTATTATAATTATTCTATAACTAAAGAAATAAGGAGAATAAAAATGATTAAGATATATTCCGACGTAACCACTGATTACAATATTTTTGAAGGCAAGGATCCAATTGAACTCGTGGAAAAGTACGGCAGCCCCCTTTATGTATATAATGAAAGAATATTCAGGGATAAATGCAGGGAAATGAAAAGCCTCCTTAAATATCCTAATTTTTCTGTAAGCTATTCTGCAAAGGCCAACAGCAATTTAACTTTATTAAGCATTGCCCAGGAAGAAGGCTTGAATGTGGATGCAATGTCTCCCGGTGAAATATATGTGCAGCAAAAAGCCGGTTTTAAACCCGAGCAGATATTTTATATAAGCAACAACGTATCTGCAGAAGAGATGAAATACGCCATTGATAATGATGTTTTGATAAGCATTGATTCTATTTCCCAGCTTGAATTATTCGGCAGTATAAACAGAGGCGGAAGAGTTGCTGTGCGTTTCAATCCCGGCCATGGTGCCGGCCACAATGCAAAGGTTGTTACTGCAGGTAAAAACACCAAATTCGGTGTAGAGGCCAAATACTTGCCCCAAGTGAAGGAAATTATTAAAAAGTATGATTTGAATCTTGTTGGTATAAATCAGCATATAGGTTCTCTTTTCCTTGAAGGCACCGCATATATTGAAAGCTTAAAATCCCTTCTTTCTATTGCAGAGAATTTTAAAGACCTGGAATTTATAGATATGGGCGGAGGTTTTGGCATACCTTATCATAAGCAGGAGGGTCAGGAACGTTTGGACTTAAAAAAGCTGGGAAAAGAAATCGACACCATAATATTTGAGTGGGTTAAAAAATATGGCAGGGAAATTCACTTTAAAATCGAGCCCGGAAGATACATCCCGGCAGAATGCAGCGTACTTTTAGGCACCGTTCATGCCGTTAAAGAAAACTACGGAAGAAAATATGCAGGAACCGACTTAGGCTTTAATGTGCTTATAAGGCCGGTTATGTACGACTCCCACCATGATGTGGAAATATACAGAAAAGTGGATTTAAAATCCGATATTAAAGAGAATGTAACCATTGTGGGAAATATTTGCGAAACAGGGGATATATTGGCCTATGAGAGGCTGCTCCCTCAAATATTTGAAGGAGACGTCCTTGGAATATTGGATGCCGGCGCATACGGATATGTGATGAGTTCAAATTACAACAACAGATTAAGGCCTGCAGAACTCCTGATAAAAGAAGACGGCACCGAAAAAATTATCAGGAGAAGAGATACCCTGGAAGATTTGATACGAAATTATGAACTGTAAAAAAATAAGATGGATAAACTTCCATCTATTTTTTTACTGATTTTAAATATGCATCAATGAGCTTTCTTGCGATGCTGCCCTGGGAAGGTATTGTAGGAAGTTCATCTGGTTCAAACCATCCTGCCTTTTCAATTTCCTTTCCATCCACATCGATATCTCCGCTTTCATACTGGGCAGTAAAACCCACCATCAATGAATGAGGAAAAGGCCAGGGCTGGCTCCCGAAGTACTTTATATTTTTGATTTTCAAACCTACTTCTTCGTATACTTCTCTTTCCACGCACTGCTCAAAGGTTTCACCCGGTTCTACAAAGCCGGCTATCAAGCTGTACATACCATTACGGAAGGTCTTATTATGTGCTAAAAGTATGCGGTCATTGTCGGTTATGGCAACGATTATTGCCGGAGAAATACGCGGATAACTTGAAAATCCGCATTGAGGGCAGTATTTTGCTCTTTCATTATCCACATACACCATGGCTGCCCCGCATTTCCCGCAATATTGGTGTTCATTGTCCCAAACCATTATCTGATAAGCTTTCCCTGTAATATGGAAAAGCTCATCATCCATAATATCTAAAAGGGGCCGCATTTCTTTCATCGAAAAGTCCTGTTCTCTTATCTCCTCTGAGACTTCTGCCACATGACAGTTCTGTCCGTCCAATAAACCGATAAATTCTTCCTTATGACTTTATCATTAAAAGATCTTATATTATATCCATGGGGTATTATTATTTTCCCATCGTGCTCTTTTATTAAAATCTTGCTGTTATAAAAAACAAACCATATGTCATTTTCGCTGCTATCTGAAGGCGGGGTAACGCCCGGCTGAAACCTTGATATTGCTCGTCCACTCATTATAAACTTTTGCCTCCTATGTCGATACAGATATACTTAAAAATAAATATAACATAAAGTAAAATTTTTTTCGCTATTTATTTTTATCAATATATCGTATCGCTATGAGTCCCTCAGAGGAGGCCGCTTGCCTTTATAAAGTTGAGTATAAGTTTTTAATTACTTTATATGCGTCAAGTTTCTTGACAGGAAACAGCTCATAATCTCTTTCCATATCCCAGACCAGTCCGGGATTATGCCTTGCTGCCATTTTAAGATCATTTAAGGCTTTTTTAATGATATCCAGGTGTACATAAATGCATGCCCTGCTGTAATATAAAGCAGCTTCTTTTTTATTGTGTTTAATGCCGAAAGATAAAATATCTACAGCTTTTTCAAAAAGTTCCTTGCTTTTATAAATATCCGATAGGTTTAAAAAGCTTGGAATATAATTGGGGTTTTCTTCTATAGCCTTAACATACATGCCGATTGCTTCATCTGTTCTTTTAAGCTTATTTAGTATCACACCCATGGTGAAATGGGTTTTGTAGTAGTCAAAGCCATTATCAATGGCTTTTTGAGTTATTTCAAGGGCTTCCTTATCTTTGTCCAGCTTTTCATAAATTTCTCCAAGGTTTATATAAGCCCAATAATCATCAGCATTGATTTCAACAGCTTTTTTATAGCAGCTGATTGCCTCGTCGTAAAGTTTCATTTTATCATAAGTTTCTGCCAGGGAAAAATATGCTCTTTCATTACAAGGGTTTATATCAATAGCTTTTTTATAATACTCTATTGCCTGATGATAATCCTTACAGTTAACAAAGATAACTGCAAGACCGCAATAGGCATCTGCTTCGTCAGGGTTTAACTCCAAGGCTTTCATATACATCTTTTCCGCATTATCATAATCTTCAAGCTCCACATATACGGAAGCCATATCCATGATGGATCTTATATCCTTAATCCCATGGCTTTCATGATTTCTCTTCGCTAGTGCAAGAGCCCCTAACAATTGAAGTTCTATTATTTTATTTTCTGTCATCACCCTATAATTATGGAGCATTTTGAGATAATTTCTCACGTCAATCACCTTCTCCATTTTTATATTAAATTATTAGACATATTTCCAGTTTTTCATAGCAAGTTTATTTGAATATTGATACCCTATCAGGCCTAATATGTTTAAAGTAAGTTTTTCAGGGAGGCTGCACTTATATGGTAAGCAACGCATCACTGGTATAATGGTATTTTGAAGAGATGGACAGATATGAAAGCTTATAAGCTGTTCCTAATTTAATGATACATCTTATGTAGACTGTTAACCATAATCAAATTTTACATATTTGGTGAAATCTTGCTTTCTTGCTTTGAAGCAATAAAATAGGGACAGAATCTTTCTGTCCGCTATTCATCCGTTTACTGAAACTCCGCCGTTTACATGTATGGTCTGCCCTGTCACATAGGTTGAATCGCTGCTTGCTAAGTATACATAAGCCCCGGCTAATTCAACAGGCTGCGCCGGCCTTTCCATGGGAGTTGTGCTTCCGAACTTTGCGACTTCCTGCTCATTAAAGGAAGAAGGAATAAGAGGTGTCCATACAGGACCGGGAGAAACTGCATTGACTCTTATATTTCTTCCCACCAAGGACAATGCCATGGAACGGGTAAATGATACAATTGCGCCTTTTGATGATGCATAATCGATAAGCCCCTCATCACCTTTATATGCGGTAATGGATGCGGTATTAATTATGGCTGCCCCTTCTTTTAAATGAGGAATAACCGCCTTTGTAAGAAAAAACACACCAAAAAAATTGGTTTTAAATGTTTGCATAAGCTGTTCCTTTGTTATATCCTCAATGCTGTTCTGAGGGTGCTGTTCTGCGCTGTTATTGACGATAATATCTATTTTACCGAACATATTTATAATCTTTTTGACTGCATTTACACAGAAGAATTCTTCCCCTATATCTCCAGGTATAAGAAGGCATTTCCTTCCCGTTCCTTCTACTATCTTTTTTGTAGCTTCAGCGTCCTCATGCTCGTCTAAGTAAAGTATGGCAACATCTGCCCCTTCCTTTGCAAAGATGGATGCTACCGCCCTTCCAATTCCGCTGTCTCCTCCTGAAATCACAGCCACTTTACCTGCCAGTTTGCCGGATGCCTTGTAGTTAGGATCTTCATCAATAGGAAGCGGGTTCATTAACTTTGTCATTCCGGGCTGCTTTGGCTGCTTCTGCGGCGGTACGGTTTTGGGAAAAGAATTTACCATATTTTCATCCATTGCATTATCTCCTTTCATAGCAAATAAAAAATCTTTCTTAATTAAGTTTGGATTTTATCATCCTTACTATGCATGATATTTGTAAAAAGATAATAAAATCCCCGACCATAGAATAAAATCTACAATCAGGGGATTAATTTATGAAATAAAGTACTCTTTTATTTTACATTTATAATATTTCCTTTTGTTATTTCGGATAGTATCTTTGGAGTAAGCCTGAACACGGCATGGGGTGTGCCGGCGGCAGCCCAGATTTCTTCATATTGCAATAAATCTTCATCTATAAACGTGGCGATTGTATTTTTATGACCAAGGGGAGGAATCCCTCCTATTGCAAAGCCTGTGTGTTCCAATACAAAGTCTGCATCGGCCTTCTCCAGCTTTTCGCCTGTGATTTCTTTTATGGCTTTTTCATTAATTCTGTTTGTTCCGCTGGCAATTATTAATATAGGCTTTTGAGAAACCTTTCCCTTGAAAATCAAGGATTTTGCTATCTGGCTTACGGTGCAGCCTATAGCATCTGCTGCTTCCTGAGCAGTTCTGGTGGAATCCGGAAGCTCAACTACATTAAGTTCATATCCGAATTCATTAAGAACTGCCTGAACCTTTTCAGCACTTTTGCTTAGTTTCGACAACATAAAAATTGCCTCCTTTTGTATGTTATTATATAAGAAAAAAATTTTGCTCTTTGGAAAAATATATTAAATACATTATATATCATAAAAATTCTTGTTTAAACATTTTATATTATCTATGCTCTGCTCCTTTCCAATATATCAATGCACTTTTTTATTTCATCACATACCGCGTTTTTCCTCTTTTCTGCTCTTAAGCGCAATTGCTCCAACTGCTCCATACCATTTTTAAGCTCTTTTTCTATTTTGCTGCTTTCAATGATAAGTTCCCTGTCTAATATATCAACAATTTTATATTTGTTTTTATCAGTCCTTGTTTCTTTTAAACGAAGCTTTCGCTTTTGCTCCAAATCCTTATATGATTCATAAATTAAAGCCAACTGTTCTTTTTTATCTATAAACCTTTTTCGCAATGTATCCCTGTCTTTTATACTTAAATATAAATCCAGCCTTTTCACCGTATCATTATAGGTTTTATCAGTTTGGGCCCTGCATTTTACAAGGGCGGGCTTTAATGTCAAAAATACTGCTGCAGCAAATAAAATTCCTGCAGCCACCATCCAGTAAGAGCCTAAGGTCATATTGACGGCAGCAAGTATGAATCCTATACCTCCAATAAAGGGTGCTGTCTTTTTTATAATTACCTTTCTGCTGAGTTTGTGCCTTGCCGATTTAAGCTTAAGATTCAAATCCTTATATTCGGGCATGTCGGGAAAGGGTTCCGGCGGATTTAAACTAGCGATACTTCTCCATATATCTTCAACATCAGTATATTTATATTTATCCGGCTGTCCTGCCGCCCTGCCGAAAAACAATACTCCCTCTTTGCTGCCTTCCATTCTGCACCAGGGGCATCGGGCCTGGGACTTATAGTATTTATGGGAAGGCTCTTTAGTACATTTTATCAAATCATTGAGCATTTCCTCTAAAGAGATGGACCATTCTTTTCCGTCAGGACGGTCCGAGGTTAAAAAGGCTCTTTCAAAAAGCTTCGCTACGGTATCAGATACTCCATTGATGGAAAGTGTTCCAAGAGGCTGCCTCATGTATCTTGATTTTGATTCTTTCATATATGCAAATCTCTTTTCTTTTATTGCCTGCTCTAAAGTCATATCTTCCGAACCGGTATATTTTGCGGAAAAAGGGTGACGTCCCATAAAAATAAGTTGAAATATAAAAACAGCCAGGCCGAAGTTATCGTGATTGGAGGTCCTTATAAGCCCTTCAAAAGATTTGATATCTTGAAGCTCCGGCGGTTGATACATGGTGACTCCCACATTGCAGGGATAAATATTCCCATAGGCACTTACCTGAAAGCTGTCGGTATCTATAAGCATCACTGTTGCCCGACTGGAAACAACGATATTGCCGGGGTTGATATCTCCAATCACATGATCATGTTTATGCACTACTGAAAATGCCCGGGCTAAATTGGAGGCTGTGCGTATTAGAAAGTCCCAGCCTGCATGGGGAAATTCTGCAATACGCACACCGGGGTTATATAATTTATGAATTTCTTTATACCCTTTTACCATAGGCATCAATATACCAACCATTGAGTTATCATCAGCATTATAAAGGGTATCCACCGGCCAGGCCAATACGTTTAGAAGCTTCTCACTTTTAACATAAGTCATTGCTTTTAATTTATCTTCCTTATTTTTATTCAATGGATCGTGATATATCTTGGCAGCAAGATTTGCATTGCCCGCAACTTCATATACGCTGCCTTCTCCGCCTCTTCCCAAAAAATCTCCAAGTATTATTTTATTCTTGTTGCTGTCATAAACATTTATATTCTCCATATCAATCACTCCTGGATGCTATAACGAGAGTCTTATCATCGTCTGTCCTTTTGTTTATCCTGGGGGAATTAAGGAATGAATCCAAAGAATGGTTAAACTTTTCGGTATTTGTATCGGCCTTTGATTTAATGTAGGAAAACAGAGGCTTAAAGAAAGGTCCATAGGCTGTCCTGGTCTTATAATGAAGAGCCAGCCTCTGCAAACCATCGGTAAAGACTGCAATATCCTGTATATTTCCAATAATGGATTTATACTCCAGTCCTTCTCTTAAGCTTTCCGTATCTGTGGCATAAAGGGTGGAATTCTCATATTCTCCCCTCATAGGCCAAAAGACAGGAAAATAATTTTCACTGTCTTCATCAGTGGATATGACAATGGCACCGTCTCCTATCTGAAAAAACACCCCACCCTTGTCTCCTATTAGAGCACACAGCAATGTACAGGAAAATTCCCGGCCGGAAGTTTCAAAAATACCTGCAAATCCCGATAACCCATGCTGAAAAGACCTTATCATCTCCTCAGCATTTTGGCGGCTAAAATCATAAAGCTTTTTATCGCCTTTAAAGAATTCTTTTATTTCTTCCATTACGGAATGGCAGACAATACAGGAGCCTATCTCTGAGTACTTTGCACTGCCGGCTCCGTCTGAAACTACAATTGCCAGTACTGTTTCAGACTTCTTTGAATGAATAATCTTAATATAGCAGTAATCCTGACAGGGAATATTTCTATTTTTATGATAACTTCCCTGACAGGATGCATAGGCAATTTTAAATGTATCTTTAATCATCTGCAGCAGCCCACCCGTCAGGACCTTCGGGGTTTTTTAAGCTTACTTGCTCGCCAAGGCTGGAATGGGATACCGAAACCAGAGAATTTGAAAGCCAGGAAAATAAGTCCCTGAATCTCAAATCCTTTAATTTTAAGGGCTGGCGTACAGCTATCTGATTAAGTATTCCCATGTTGGCGCCTTCCACCCCCACAGCAAAAAACATGAACGCTTTTTTATCTTCACCTTCTCTAATCATCTTTGCAGCTCTTTCCCATTTATCCGTGGGACCTCCGTCAGTTATGAGGAAAATCCAGGGGCGGTAGTAAGAAATTCCGTTTTGCCTGTATTCGCTTTTTCGTTTATTAATCATTTCTATTCCCGTTTCAATGGCTGCACCCATTGGCGTATGACCGCTGGTATTCAATAGGGAAGGCTCAAATACATCGGCTGTCTGAAATGAATTTTGTACTCTTACAGGGCCGAAGGTAATTATACCGATTTCAACTCTTTTGGATGCCAACTCATCTGCCATAAGCTCATCTTTAAAGCATATCAATCCTTCATTTAGTTCAGAAATAGGTCTCCCTTTCATGGAGCTTGAGGTATCTAAAAGCAAAAGGCAGGGACACCGGGGTTCAGGATTTTCAGCAAATTCAATCTCTGAAAAAGGAATCTGGTCTTCAAATTCCGACATCATTTTTCACTTCCTTAAAATAATTTACTTATCAGGACTTTGACAGATCCAATGCAAAAAACCTATGCTGTTATTACAATATGATGAATAAGGCAATTTTGTTCCAATTTTATTTAAAAAACTTATGACAGGGCAAATACCCTGTCATAAGTTTTTAAATTGATTTTCATCAATATCGTATTTATATCCTATTGATTGTAGCCTGCGGATAAGCTCCTCTTTTTTAAAGCCATATAAATGAAGCAAGTCGTCAAGGCTGTCGGCTTTATCTCTCAGCATGGTGTTGGTCCAGCTAAGCAAAATATGAGGGTCTCCCTTAATCATTTCTTTTTCATCCAATGTTTTTAACCCCTTTTTTGTTTTCTATACTATTCGCCTTTAAGAAGCCTTTTATGCAAGAATACCGGGAGGTTGTTGGCTTTAATCTTTTGAACCGTTTCCTCCACAGGATATTCAAATCTTAGGTATTTGACCGTATATTCAATGCTGTCATAAATAGCGCAGCATCCTTTGGGATTTCCGTCTCTTGGCTGTCCTACGGCTCCGATATTTATTATATACTTTTTATCTTTTTCAAGCTGTATATCCCTGTTGAATGTAAGAGAGTCTCCGTTAACTTTTAAAATATGTGGCTTATCATCTTTTTCGTATAGCCTCCACATGGCCGGAACATGAGTGTGGCCGGCAAATACCAGAGGTGTTGTGGCTATCTCCATAATGCGCTCTGCCTGGTATTCATATTCAATGTATTCCAATGGGTCGCACAGGCTTCCGTGGGTTATGGTATAGTTGTGCTGTATAAATACCTTGCTGTTATTAAGGGATGATAAAAAGTCCATATTCCTTTTCTTTATGTTCTCTCTCGTCCACATTATAGCCTTGGCAGCATAGGAGTTAAAATATTTTAATTCTTCATCGTTGAAAACCGCATTATCGTGGTTTCCCAATATGCATTCAAACTCTTTTACCTTCTCCACGCATTCATTAGGGTTGGCCATGTATCCCACAATATCACCCAGTACATTAATAGTATCTATCTTTTCTTTTTCTGCAGCCTTAAAACAGCTTTCCAGAGCTTCTAAATTTCCATGAATATCACTTATTAACAAAATCCTCATTTTATTCCTCCACTAGGGCTGTTTAGTCTGTCCCTGAGATTAAAGAAGCAAACTAAGATAATAAAGGTTGTCATTATTATTATATTTTTTACCTCAGGTATATAGAATAGCAAAGCTTATAATAAACAAGCTTTCACTTGAAATTTATGCATTGCTTATGTATAATAAACTCACTATAATTTCAAAAAATAACCTATAAAATCAAAATTTAAATAAAAATATATTCACGCGCAGGAGGAAAATGAAATGAGCAGTAATGTAAATATCGACTGGGGCAAACTAGGTTTCAGCTATATCAAAACCGATTTGCGCTACATTTCAGTGTATAAGGACGGAAAATGGGATGAAGGTAAACTGGTTGAAGATAACATGCTTTACATAAGCGAGGCTTCAACTTCCCTTCATTATGGTCAGGAATGCTTTGAAGGTTTAAAGGCATATCGAACAAAGGAAGGAAAAATACAGCTTTTCAGGCCTGATGAAAATGCAAAACGCATGCAGCAAAGCTGCAGAAGGGTACTTATGCCCGAGATACCGGTGGAAAAATTCATTGATGCCTGTATCCAGGTAGCAAAGGCAAATGAAGCTTATGTACCGCCCCATGGAACAGGAGCCACACTGTACTTAAGGCCCTTTATGATAGGAGTAGGAGATAACGTGGGTGTAAAACCTGCGTCCGAATATATATTCCGGGTATTCTGCACTCCCGTTGGTCCATATTTTAAAGGAGGAATGGCACCTGTCAATTTTACAATATCCGAATACGACAGAGCCGCACCCTATGGAACAGGAGCTGCCAAAGTAGGCGGAAACTATGCGGGAAGCCTTTATCCTCATGAACTTGCTGCAGGGAAAGGCTATGCAGACTGCGTATACTTAGATCCTGCAACCCACACAAAAATAGAAGAAGTAGGGGCTGCCAATTTCTTCGGTATTACTAAAGATAATAAATTTGTAACGCCGAAATCCCCCTCCATACTTCCCAGCATAACAAAATATTCCTTGATGCATATAGCAAAGGCATACCTTGGGTTGGAAGTTGAAGAAAGGGATATCTACGTAGATAAGCTTGATGAATTGAAGGAAGCAGGAGCATGCGGTACAGCTGCCGTAATCACTCCAATCGGCGGTATAGAGTATAAAGGCAATTTGCATGTGTTCCACAGTGAAACAGAAGTAGGACCTGTAACCAAGAAACTTTATGACACCCTTTACGGAATTCAGTTTGGCGATGTAAAAGCCCCTGAAGGATGGATTGTTGAAGTAAAATAAATTTTTGAAAATTTTAAGCCATATCAAAAAAATGATATGGCTTTTTTTCGAGGACAGTTCTCTTTACAGTACAATTTTCCAAAATGAATTACAGCAGAGAACCGCCCCCATTTTTGTTATAATTATCAACGAGTTAAAAGCCTCTATAGATATATACTATATTTAAGAGGTGATGATTGTATGAAGTACAAGTCTGGAATTTTATATTTTACTGCTGTTACCATCAGTGCTGTACTTCTGGTAGTTTTATATAGTGCATATAGGTTTACGCCTCGCCGGGGGAGTCCTGACAATAATATTCAAATCACCCCGGAGCAAAATATTTCAACTCCTGATGATATTTTAAAAGAGCCGGCGCTTCCTGCTCCGACCATACCTATTCCTGAAGTCACACCTTCTCCGATTGTAACCGTAACTCCTGCTCCTCCCCTTAAGATTACACCAACACCGACACCGAGGCAGCAGATTAAGAAAAATGTGGTTCCTAAAAACGCCATAGGGGCATATGAAACATCCCTTATGGATAAAAGCAGCAAAAGGTCTAAGAATATATCATTAGCTTCAAAACAAATAAACGGTTATGTTGTAAATCCCGGAGAAACATTTTCTTTTAATCAGGTCGTGGGGGAAAGGACAAAAGAAAGAGGCTTTCTATCAGCTAAAATCATTGTAAACGGAAAATACGATGAAGGTACCGGCGGAGGTGTATGCCAGCTAAGCAGCACTCTTTTCAATGCCGTAAAAAAATCAAACCTTGAAATTGTTGAACGCCATCCTCACAGTAAAAAGGTCGCCTATGTAGGTGAAGGCAGGGATGCGGCGGTAAATTACGGAAGCCTGGATTTCAAGTTTAAAAACAACAAAGACTATCCGGTGCAAATAAAAGCCGGTGTAAAAAACGGCAAAGTATACACCTATATTCTGAAAGTAAAATAAAAACATCTCCCGCCATATCCGGGAGATGTTTTTATATGAGCTCTATAAATCTTTTTAACAGTATCTTTCCATAATCATTATCCTGCAGAGAACTTTTTAAAGCTTTAATATCATATCCCTCTATTTTTAAGCTATCTTCAAGCTTTTCGATATATGAATGGGTAATATCCATAGTAAATTCGGGATGAAACTGCACTCCCCATATGTTATTTTTAAGGGCAAAGGCATGATGAGGCTCAAATTCATTCCCTGCCAAAACAAGAGCCTCCGGCGGAACCTTTATGGCAGTCTGGGAATGGGCAACATGTCCGAAAAATTTTTCGGGAAGAACACCTAAAAGAGGGTCCTTTTCCCCATCTTCAGTCAACTCTATATACACAGTTCCGAACTCCTTTCCTCTGGGGTGGTAACCCACAGTTCCTCCGAAGGTTTGGGCAAGAAGCTGATGGCCATAGCAAATGCCAAGTATGGGAACCTTACCTGATGCAGTATCCTTAAGCCATTTTGACAGCATTACACTCCAGTCCTCAAAGTCCGATACCATGGAATGAGAGCCGGTAATAATTATGGCCGAAACATCATTTATATCCGGCTCTTTTTCTTTTTGATATGCATTCCAAACTAGGATATCTTCATAATTTAAGTCAGCCGTATTTATAATATAATCTTCGAAATCTCCATATTTTTCACGTATTGAATCATAGGTTGTCCCAGCTTTTATTATAAGTATTTTTTTCATTTTGCCCGCCTCCGTTAAAAACTCATATTTTCATGATCAAATCTTTTTCTTGTTGTGTAAGATTCAATGATTTTGCCCCGTTTTCAAAGCACATCCTGATCAAATCTTTCTTATCAAAACCTATCATTTCAAACTGCTCAATTTCATCTAACAGCCCTTGACCATGCTCTACCTTGTATGCTCCCGAGTCGCTTCCCAAAGCAATTTTAACTCCTATGTCCCGTGCTTTTTTTATGTTTTCAGTCTGCCTTTTGTATACCTTGTCAATTACTTCCCTCTCTTTTTCAAACTTTGGGTCCCTTGATAAAAGTATATTTCCTAATGGGGCTAAAGTAGGGAGCCATATTATATTTTTTTCAGCTATTTTATAGATTTCAGACTCTGACATGAGATAACCGTGCTCTATGGTATCTGCTCCTGCTTCAACGGCTCTTTTAACACCCTCCGGACCATTTGTGTGAACCATTACAGGCAGGCAATTGTCTTTTGCACATTGAACCATATATTTTAATTCATCCAAAGTAAAGGTGGTCTCGCCAACATCACCATACTTTTCAAAATTAACTATGCCTGTTAAAATTATTTTCAAATGATCCGGCTTTTGTTTCATCAATAATTTAAATTCTTCCTTGAATCCTTTAATATCATCAATGGGTTTACCTAAAAAAGAGCCGTAAAATCCTCTTCTATAAATGGCATAGACGGGAGATTTATATATAATACCCTCAGAAAGTGCTATTTCCCTTGATATTTTTGCAGCATCAATACCATCTCCACCGTCACGTATGGCGTTTATATTTCTTTTCTTATATTGCCGGAAATTTTCTTTTATCCATTCAATTTTTTGTTGTACCTCTGCCTTTACAAAATCCTGTCTTGTATAATGATTGCTGAAGGCTATATGGGCGTGTGCTTCGATCAACAATTTTATCACCTGCTTTAAAGTTATTTTTTATATAAATCATAAGAAATGTTATATTTATCTTAAAAAAGTTTTAACATATAAATGAGTTTATGTCTATAAGATAATGTTCAAATATATTTTTCGTTGTTTCAAATTGCAACAGCTTGTATAATAAATTATATCTTTATAACTTTAATTGAAGGTCGTGATTTTTTGATATTAAGGACTATTGTGTGGTTTATACTTTTCTGGCTATATCAGATTTATCTCATCCCCAAGCTCATATATGCTTATATTTTAAATAAAAACAATAAAATTAAAGAGAGAGACTCCTTCGTCTATGGTGTTGCCGGCAGGTGGGCAAGATTTCTTGTCAAAATGACAGGCTCTACTGTCAAAGTTATCGGAGAAGAAAATATTCCCCACAACAGTCCTGTTGTTTTTATAGGCAACCATCAGGGAAATTTCGATATCCCCATTTATTTAGGCTATATCAATAAGCCAAAAGCATTCATTTCAAAAATTGAGATTAAAAAAATACCCTTTATAAGCACATGGATGAAATACATGAATTGCATATTCATGGAAAGAGATGATGTGCGCCAATCCTTAAAAGCCATAAATGAAGGCGTAGAATATATAAAGCAAGGATATTCCTATGTCATATTCCCCGAAGGCAGCAGGAGCAAAGGAGATAATATAAATGAATTCAAAACAGGAAGCTTCAAGCTGGCATTAAAAGCAGAGGTACCCATAGTACCTGTCACAATGAAAGGCTCTTATAAGATAATGGAGAAAAATGGTTTTTTTATAACCCCTGCATATATTGAAGTTATAATTTCGCCTGCCATTGAAACCGCCGGCATGTCTAAAGAGGATGCCCGAAATATTCAGGATAAGGTAAAAAATATAATATCCTCGAATTTATAAAATTCCGTAATCCATAAAACCAATAGAAATATAATTAAGTATCAAATATTTTGAAAATGTGATGCTAATCACATTTTTATTTAAAAGTTGTGCTATAATTTAATTTAACATTGATATATAATATATATATTAATATTTGAATTTTGATGTAAAAGTTACCCAGTAGCTTTTATAATATATATTAGTTCAATATAAGAAGAATTTGGAGGTGGACATATTGATTACAAAGGAAATGTCAATTACCGATATCGTTGAACAGTATCCAAAAACCATTGAGGTTTTGTTAGGCTATGGTATGCATTGCTTCGGATGTATGGCTGCAAGATTTGAAAATATCGAGGAAGGTGCTCTTGCTCACGGAATCGATGTAGATAAATTGATGATTGATTTAAATAAAGCAGCTAATTAAAGCGGGAAGTTCCCGCTTTTTTTGTTGTGCAAGAAAAGGGGAGATACCTAAAGGCATGTCCCCCGACTTAGATAAAGAGGACGAAAGTCCTAACCTTAGGGAGGTATTTTACATGAATGAAACAATCTCTACTTTACTAAGCAGGAGGAGCATAAGGAACTATACTGCCGAGCAGGTCAGCGATGAGAACCTTAAAGCTATACTTGAGGCAGCCGTATATGCTCCCAGCGCTGTGAATCAGCAATCCTGGCATTTCACTGTAATACAGAATAAAGAGGTGCTGGATAATATGGCAGCGGACCTTAAAGATAGCTTCAAAAAATCCAATAACCCTCGTTTTCAGCAATTGGGAACAAATGAGAATTTCAGCCCTTTTCATCGTGCACCTACAGTAATAGTAATAAGCGGTGATGAAAAAGCAGTTGCACCTGAAGCCGATTGTGCCGCTGCGGCACAAAACATATTATTGGCTGCAGAATCCTTAGGACTTGGCGCTTGCTGGGTTAATATGACAATTTTTCTTCTAAACAGCGAAAAGGGAGCTTTATGGAAAAAGAATTTAGGCATTCCTGAAGGTTACAAGCCCCTTTATTCAATTACCTTAGGCAACAAAGGCACTGCCAATCCAAAGGCCGCGCCAAGAAAAGAAAACTCAATAAATTATATAAAATAGCATGTACTTGCTTTATCAAAACACATGTGTTATAGTTAGATGTTATATAAAATAAATTAATCAATAGACTAGCTGTAAGTAGATTTATCAAGATCAGAATTGTTTTTAATATTAGAGTTATTATGATTAGAACATTGACCTGTCTTTATTTATAGAGTTCCATAGACATCAATTCCTGCCTTCTAATTTGACCGCTAATTTTAGAGTCCATTTTGTTCGAAACTTTTAAAAAATGAGTTTTTATATAGTAATACTATTAAACAGCGGCACTTCTAGATGATTAGGTTGGAGGAATTTAGGTGAATATCGAAAAAACATTTGTAATTACTAAAGATATTATTGAAGAATGCCTTGAAGAATGCTTGGCAGAATAACATCTTAAAAGAAGAAACTGTTATATGGGTTGTTCAACTTGCGCATCCATAAGGCAGTTTCTTTTTGATTATCTTATTTGTTTTCCGCATGTGTATAATAATGTAAAATGACAATAATATTATGATAGTTTAATTCAACATTGTTGCAATGGCAATTTAAAATTATAATGAATATTATAGCTTTCAAAGTTTATTGATATTTTCTTTTATCAAAAGGATGATTTATATGTTCAACATTTCAGAAAATAAGATAAAAAACATGTGCACTTCTTATGAGGTATATATAAGAGGTTTAAGATATTTTCTAGAAGGCAGGATAAAGGATATTGATATTGATGAAATTTTAGGTTTCGTTGAAGCAACTGTATACGGAAGCCGGGATTATTATGTCAACATAGAGTTTTCACATCACGGAGATTTGATTGATGCTGCTTGCAGCTGTCCGGCATATTATGGTCAGGAAGGCATGTGCAAACATATAGCTGCCGTGCTTTTATATATTCACAACCGGGGCAGAACCTCTAATTTATCAATAAACCAAGGTGCCGTAGAAAATCACGGCTTTAGGCAAAGCAATGAGATAATAAGCTTTTTTGAAAATAAATTAATCCCTGTATCTGCACAACCTATAAACATTGAAGTTACTATGGAAATATTCATGAGCGGAATGTACGGAAAAGACATAAGACCTGCCATCTCACTTCGAATAGGAGATAAAAAATTATATGTGGTAAAAAATATCAAAGACCTTGTAAGATCCATTGATTCCTATAAGCCGTTGGACTTTGGAAAAAATTTTACCTTTGACCCGTCACAGCATTGTTTTAAGGAAAGTGACCTCACTTTAGTAGAGTTTTTTAAGGAAATGAATGATATTGACAAAACTGTAGAAAGCAACGCAAGTTACAGATTTGATCATAGCGGCGGTTTATTCAGAGGAAAATATCTTTATATACCATATAAGATTTTAGGGCGCTTTTTAAAGCTTATGGAGGATAAGCCTTTAAAGGTTATAGCAAGGGAAAAAGAATATAATGACGTCAAAATAATAGACAGAGATTTGCCGGTAGAATTCCTTTTAAAGAAACCAGATAATAATTTAGTTCTTAACATAAATATATCCTCTGATGTAATACCTCTATCCCCTGACGGAAAGCACATGTTCGCGAATGGTACCATATACAATCCTTCACAGGATCAAATAGAAAATCTGGCACCTTTTTACAGAGCCATTGCACAAAGCGGCACCAGGGAATTCAAGTTTTCCCAGAAAGACAGTGAAAGATTCGCATCTGTCGTAATGCCCAATATAAAAAAAGCAGGGCAATTGAATGTTGATGCAACTGTGAAGGAATTGTTCTACCAGCAGCCCGTCGAAGCCAGCGTATATCTTGATAAGAACGATGACGCAATAACAGTATCCATAGGCTTTACCTATGGGGATATAACCATAGACCCTTTCAACCAGAAGCACATGGATTCCAAATTGATAATCATACGGGATTATGAAAAGGAAAGAAAGATACTGGATATATTCGAGCAGTCCGGCTTTAAAATAAACAAGGATGCAGTATATTTAGATGATGACGATTTGATTTATGATTTTTTAGCTATTCATATACCAAGGCTCCAAGAGCTGTGCCAAGTGTATTATTCTGAGTCTTTTAAAGCCATAAGACTTTATGATTCTTCCTATTACAGGAGCTCCATCCGCTATAACGAAGAAACCGACCTTTTGGAGTTCAATTTTTCCATAGATGGTATTGATAAAGAGAGCCTCCCTAGTATATTTGCATCCTTAAAGAGGAAGAAAAAATATCACAGACTGCCGGACGGTTCCCATTTACCTTTAGACACAGACAGCCTTCATAATATGTCAAGCCTCATGGAATATTTAGACCTGGAGGGTGAAGATTTAAAAAAGGATATTATAAACCTTCCCAAATTTAAAGCTATGTATCTGGACGACAGCCTTAAAAGCTTCGATAGCGTGTACGTGGAACGAAATCTGGCTTTTAAAAGGCTGGTTGAAAATATAATGGAACCTAAAGATACTGATTTCAAAGTACCTGAAAATCTGGAAGGCATAATGAGAGGGTATCAGGTTACAGGCTTTAAGTGGTTGAAGAACCTTTCTGCCTATGGCATGGGAGGAATACTGGCAGACGATATGGGACTTGGCAAGACTCTCCAGACCATAGCCTTTATTATGTCTGAAAAGGAAAAGTCAAGTTTGCCTTCACTGGTTATATGCCCTACTTCTCTTGTATACAACTGGGAGAGCGAAATACAAAAATTTGCTCCTTCCCTAAGAGCTCTGGTAATAGCAGGCAATAAGTTTGAAAGAGAAGATATGTTCAGAGAAATCAATAACGCTGATGTGGTTATAACCTCATATCCTTTAATACGCAGAGATATTGAAAACTACGGGGATATTACCTTTAACTATTGCATATTGGATGAGGCCCAGCACATCAAAAATCCAAGCTCGGTAAATGCCAAATCCGTAAAGGAAATACGGGCTAAAGGATACTTTGCCCTTACGGGCACTCCTATAGAAAACAATTTAACGGAGCTATGGTCCATATTTGATTTTTTAATGCCGGGATATTTATCCTCCCACGGTAAGTTTATCGCAAGGTTTGAAAAGCCCATTGCCGGCAATGATAACAAGGATTCCTTAAAGGAACTGAGCAAATATGTCAGACCCTTCATTTTAAGAAGGCTTAAAAAAGATGTATTAAAAGAGCTGCCGCCAAAGATTGAAAGCGTATTAACCTCTGAGCTCACAGAGGAGCAAAAGAAAGTTTACCTTGCATATCTTGCCCAGATAAAAGGTGAAATCGAGGAAGGAATAAGGATAAAAGGTTTTGAAAAAAGCCATATACAGATACTTGCCGGTTTGACGAGGCTGCGGCAGATATGCTGCCATCCTTCACTTTTCATAGAAAATTATGACGGCACCAGCGGCAAAATGGAAATGGTAATGGAGCTTTTAGATGAGCTTATGGCAGGCTCTCACAGGGTGCTCCTTTTCTCTCAGTTTACCGGCGTTCTGAAGCTGATTGAAGGCCATCTTAAAAAAGAGAATATTTCATTTTTTTACCTTGACGGCAGTACAAAGGCAGAAGACAGGCGGGACATGGTAAAAGCCTTCAATCAGGGTTTCAGAAATGTGTTTTTAATATCCTTAAAGGCCGGCGGAACGGGACTAAACTTAACGGGTGCCGACACCGTAATACATTTTGATCCCTGGTGGAATCCTGCTGTTGAGGAGCAAGCCACTGACAGAGCTCACAGAATCGGTCAATTAAGCACGGTACAGGTTATGAAGCTCATAACCAAGGGCACCATTGAAGAAAAGATATACGCCATGCAGCAAAAGAAAAAGGAGCTCATTAACTCTGTACTAAAACCCGGAGAAACCTTTATATCGAAGATGACCGAGGAAGATATAAGGGAGCTTTTTAGAGTGTAGATGTAAATGAAATATCGCACGGCGATATGAAATAACCCTTTGGCGTATGAAATATTTTGCAGATGTAAAATATGAAATTAAATTTGCTATAAAGCAAATTTAATTAAAAGAACACCAAGTTTTAAACCTGGTGTTCTTTCTGGAGCGGGAAACGGGGCTCAAACCCGCGACCTTCGCCTTGGCAAGGCGACGCTCTATCAACTGAGCTATTCCCGCATAAAATAACTGCTATATTAAAAAGTATTTTCCTGTCGGCAAAAATTATTATATAGCATCCGAAGGAACTTTTCAACTGGCAATTATTTATTTTTTCTATAATCATGTTAAAGGATTATATGTTTACCTTTTTCCAGAATGAAGGAAAAAGCATTAAGAGTATTGGATAAATTTCAATTCTCCCTATAATCATACACATGGAAAGAACTAATTTGCTTATATTGGTCATCTCAGAAAAATTACCAATAGGTCCTACCATACCAAAGCCCGGTCCTATGTTTCCAAGAGTTGCGGCAATAGAAGATACAGTTGTGGCAAAGTCTTTTCCTTCAAGGGATATGATGAGAACTGCTGCTGCAAATATCATCATATACATAAAGAAATAAACAAGCACTTCCGATAAGGTATCATCATCTACTACTTTACCTCCGAATTTCAGTACATATACTGCTCTTGGATGGATTATTTTAAGAAGCTCCCTTTTCATTATCTTAAAGAGCATGAGTATCCTTATGTTTTTAATTGCTCCGGCTGTAGAACCGGCACAGCCTCCTATAAACATCAGCATAAATAAAATGATTTTGCTAAAAGTCGGCCATAAATCAAAATTTGTGGACGCATATCCGGTGGTGGTAATTATGGATGCCACCTGGAAAGATGAATGCCTTAAGGATTCCCATATGGATTTATATATAGTTCCATGTATATTAAAAGTAATTAGAAGTATTGATGCAGTTACAACTCCTATATACAGTCTGAACTCTTCATCCTTGAATATACTTTTTATGCCATCTTTTAATGCCTGATAGTATAAAGTGAAGTTTGCTCCGCAAATAATCATAAATACCGAAATTACAACCTCTATATAAACGCTGTTATAAGCCCCGACGCTTAAATTCTTATTGGAGAACCCTCCGGTTCCTACAGTACCAAAGGCATGAATACAGGCATCTAAGAAAGACATGCCACCAAATAAGAGCAATATGATTTCGACTATGGTGACAACAAAATAAATTATATATAAAATTTTAGCTGTCTGCCTTACTTTAGGCACCAGTTTACCGGGATTAGGTCCAGGACTCTCAGCCTTCATTATTTGAACGGTATTCGCCCCTACCAGAGGGAGTATGGCTAATGTAAGAACCAGTACTCCCATTCCGCCCACCCAGTGGGTAAAGCTTCTCCAAAACATTATTCCTTCAGGCAATCCTTCCACACTTGTCAGTATGCTGGCACCGGTAGTGGTAAATCCGGAGCTTGTCTCAAAGAATGCATCTACAAAGGAAGGAATAACTCCGCTGAATATAAAGGGTAAAGACCCAAAAAAAGAAATAAGTATCCATCCAAAAGCAACAATAGCAAAGCCATCGCGGGGATATATATTTTTTTTCTTTGGTTTGATTGACAGCCCTGCACTACCTGTGGCACCTAATAGGGCAATTGTATAAACAAAGGGGAAAACATCATATCCTTCGTATATTATTGATACCGCAAGGGAAGGAACCATAAGCAGCGCTTCACATATTAATAATATCCCCAAACTTCTTAATACCATTGGCAAATTCATGTTTTGTTCCTCCGGATACATTCAGAATGAGCTCATTGAGCCAGTTGAGATTCTCCTTCTTGGTTATAACTATAACCCTGTCACCTTTTTTGATAGCATCATTGCCCCGGGGGATTACAACCTCGTTGCGCCTTACAATGGTGGTGATTATAGTTTCTTTTGGAATGTTCAGATTTTTGATAGGCTTATCCAGCAATCCGCTGGATTCCTTGGCGATAAACTCTACTATCTCAGCTTGGCCTTCCACTATTCTATATAGTGACTCTACGGTATTACCGCGTACATATTTCAATATTTGATTGGCCGTAATAAGTTTGGGACATATGACATTATCGATACCCAGCTTTTTTACCATATTGATATAACTGGTCCTGCTTATTTTTGTAATAACCTTTTTAACTCCGCTTTGTTTAGCTAAAAGGGAGGATAAAAGATTTTCTTCATCCATTCCTGTTACGGCTATAAAGCCGTCCATGCTGTCTACGTTCTCCGAGCGCAATATCTGCTCATCAGTACCGTCTGCATTGATTATAAGTGCATTTGGCAAGCTTTCCGACAGCTCCTCGCACCTTTCCCGGTTTATTTCAACTATCTTAACTTTCATGCCCATAGTGGTAAGAAAATTGGTAAGATAATATGCTATTCTGCCTCCGCCTAAAATCATAATACTTTTATATTTTACAGGAGATTTTCCTGTGAGCTTGCAAAAATTATAAATGCTGGCCGATTTCCCTATAACATATATTTCATCATCAGCTTTTATTTCAAATTCTCCATCCGGCACAATAACCTCTTCGTTTCTTATAACGGCACTTATCAATATGGAAGAGTATTTTTGAAATGCCGCATCCTTAAGCTTATATCCTACTATCGGCATATCCGGCGTAACCTTTATTTCCACCATCTTAACCCGGCCTTTGGCAAAGCTTTCGATATTTAATGCAGGCGAGAAGCTTATCATACGTGCAATTTCATCTGCTGCGGCATATTCCGGGTTTATTACTAAATCTACTCCAACCTCGTCCTTTAGCATGACCAATTCCTTGGCATACTGAGGGTCCCTTATTCTTGCTGCCGTATGGGCTGCGCCCAGCTTTTTAGCCGTAAGGCAGCATACCATATTAACCTCATCGCTGTCGGTAACGGCAATTATCAAATCGGTTTTTTTAATCTTTGCTTCCAATAGTACACTTACACTTACTCCGTTTCCTTTAATAGCCAAAACATCCAAGTTATCTTCCACTTTCTTTAAAGCATCATAATGCCTGTCTATTACCGTTACATCGTGATCTTCGGAAGATAAACTTTCAGCCAGTGTATATCCCACTTTGCCTGCTCCAACTACGATAATTTTCATAAATTATCCTCCCCGGCATTTTCAACTGCTAAAGGAAAACTCCTGCCCCATTTTTCTAAAAAAACTTCTTTTACTTTATCTACCACGCTGCTGCAGTCTGTCAAAATACAGCTCTCGAAGGATGTTCTGGGTCCATTTTCCCTGTTGTATTTATAAGAGTAAGACAGGACAAAAGCATTATTTCCGATTATTATAATGTTATTGCTGGCATTGCTGTTTATTTTAATTTTACCGCCCTGGGTATAAAGTTTTCTTATCTGTGATTTAGAAAGACCTTCTCTGTTTATAATATTTGATATGATAATTTTGCACTTATCCCCATTGTTCATTTCTATAATTTTATCAATAATATCTCCCAGTATCATTCTTGTGTAAATTCCGGATATCAATATCTCGGGTACAATAGAATCCCCTAAGATTGATAACACTGCTTCCTTGAATTGATTAATATCAGATATATATTGTATTAGCCCCTCCATAGTACAGCCCCTTTCTTTATAATCGCCGATATTGCATGTATTGAATTGTGTTTATTTTGATTATATCATATTTGGTCCCTCATTCTAAGTATATCTTCATATTATAATATAATTTATTAGTTATTTATGAATCTTACTATCTATACAAGAAGCTATATATCAAATAAAAAAACAGCAATTTCTTGCTGCTTTAATCTCTTATTTTCAATTTTTATTCCCGTTTATTACCTGCTCTATCGTAGATTTGATTTTATCAGGAGTAAAAGGTTTTCTTAAGTATTCCACCGCGCCCATTTTAATACAGTCCACAGCATTTTTAATCGTAGGATAAGCAGTCATTATTATTACCGGCACATCTTTTTTGATTTCCCTAATAGACTTCAATACCTCGGTACCGCTGAATCCCGGCATCCTGATATCCAAAAGCACTACGTCATAATCGTTATCTTTGAGAAAGTTTAAGCCTTCATACCCGTTTTCTGCAGTGTCAACTGCATATCCGCTTAAAGTCAACGCCTTAGCAACCATTGTCCTTATATTTTTAACATCATCTATCACAAGCACTTTTTTAGCCATAAAATCACCCTTCATAAACAGGCAAAGTGAACATGAAATTGCTCCCTTGGCCAATTTTGCTTTCTACCCATATATTACCATTGTGCTTCATTATGAATTCCTTTGCAATTGCAAGTCCCAACCCCGTACCATGATTTTTAAAATTATCAATCTGGCTGAACTTATCAAATATCTTGTCATGGAATTCCTCCGGGATACCTATGCCTGTATCCTTTACCGAGACCCTAATAAAACTGCCTTCGATGCTTGCTGATATCTCTACCTTCCCTCCTCTGTTAGTGAACTTCAATGAATTTGTCAGAAGGTTCATTAAAACGCTCTTTATTTTATTATAATCAATATATGCGTAGGGAAGGTTCGGAGAGACGTAATTTATAATCTCTATATCTTTGCTTCGGGCATTATCATAAAGGGATTTGATACATAGCTCCGCCATATCATAAACCGAGGTTTTCTCAAGAGTTATCTGCATTTTCCCAGATTCGGCCTTAGACAAATCCAAAAGGTCATTTATAAGCATCATGAGCTGATTTCCGTCCTCGTCCATGGCATTTATTATTTCTTTTTGTTCGGTATTAAGCAGCTCGTCGTCCAAAAGTAATTTTGTACCCATGATTATAGATGTAAGCGGTGTTCTTAGCTCATGAGAAACTGTGGAAATAAATTCTGATTTAAGGTCTTCTACTTCTTTTAAATGCGTTATATCGGTAAAGACACAAACCATGCCTATAACTTCATTATCATCGTTTAATATGGATGTCACTGACGGAATAAAATAGTACCTTTTATTTCCCTTGATTATAGTAATAGTCCGACTGTCATCTATTCTGATTCTATTTTCAGACGTCTCTTTAATCTTCTGAAAAACCTCCTTGTGGTTTATAGCCTCTAAAAAATGTCCTCCGCTAACCTCTTCCTCAACTATGTCAAAGACATTTTCTGCCGATTTGTTTACCAGTATAACCTTAAAATCATTGCTGATTACTACAATCGGGTCGGATATGCTTTTCACAATAGCCAATGACTTGTTTTTTTCTGCGATAAGATTATTGACGCTGCTTTTGTCATATTCACGCAGCCTCTTCGTCATATTATTAAACTCCATAGCCAATACCCCTACTTCATCCCTGGTATTTATATTTATCTCCTGGTCCAAGTTGCCTTCCTTGATGGATTTGATTCCCGATATAAGCATATCGATAGGTTTTATGGTCTTTCCAGTAAAATATACTGACACAAACAATCCCATAAGTATGGTTATAACAGAAACCAATACTGTAATGTAAATCATGTTTCCGGAGTTTAACGTGGCCCTATCCTTTCTTACAAGCATGGAATTTTCATTCAGGCTTAACAGCCTTCTGCAGTCATCTTTGACAGAATGAAAAATGGGATATATCTCATTATTGTAAAAGGCAATGGCGGATAAGCCTCCTTCGGTATTTTTTATTTCCTGCAGCGTTGAAAAATTTTCGATATATTTTATGTAATTGGAACTTATACTGTTTAACAGCTCTTTTTCATCCTTTTCGGTTATGTTTTCTTCTGCTTTACCCAGCCACAGAAAAAATTCACTTTGATTTTCACTGAAAGACCTTATACCTTTTTGCTTATCTACTTCGAGATAAATCAATTGATTGCTGTCCTGCCTCTCTATGGCATCAATCATATTTGTGGCTGCTGCTATACTTTTATAGTTAGATGCAATAAGGCCGTCAATGGCCTTATTCAGACTGAATAAATTATAAATTGATATACCGGCTATAAAAGATATAAGCAGTATAAGAAAAAGATATATAGATAATATTTTACTTTTCAGGGAATTCAGCATTTATATCACCTGTTTTCATGGCAATTTGCTATTGGCTTAATATAATTCTAAATGCTCTCTCAAATTTTTCATCATCTTCTTTTGTCCTTTTTCTAGGACCTTTAGCCCGGCCTCCAGATTTTCTCACCTTTGATGAAAGATGCCTCTCGAATAAAAGCTTCTCAATATTTTCATCGGTATATATAAGGCCGTTCTGGTTTACGACCTTTGCTCCTTTAGCCAGTGCCATGGTGGCAACGCCGTAATCCTGGGTTACCACTATATCGCCCTGGATTATTTTGTTTACCAGGGCAAAATCCACCGAGTCTCTGGACTTCTCCACTGTTATAACTTCTGAATAACCGTCATTAAGTATGTGGCTGGTATCTATAAACATGGTTACAGGAAAGCTGTACTCCTTAGCAACTTTAACTATTATCTCCTTCACAGGGCAGGCATCGGCATCCACCAAAATCCTCGTCATTATACCATCCCCTATATCACAGTACATCTTTTATAACTCTTAAGGCATTTTTATATAATATCTTATCAATTTCATCTTCTGTGAAGCTTTCTTTTTTAAGACCGGTTATAAGTTTATCCATTTCTCCTGCATTGTCGATTTCCAGACTTCTCTCAATGCCGTCAAAATCAGTCCCCAATGAAACAACACCTATCCCGCCGGTGTTTTTTATATGCTTTATATGTTTAACCATATCCTCTACCCTGCTTACCTTGCTGTCTCCTAAAAATACATTTGCAAAATTAATGCCTGTGACTCCGCCTTTTTGCGCCAGGATTTTTATCATATCATCCGTCAAATTTCTGGTATGCTCCCATACGGCGCGGGCATTGGAGTGAGAAGCAATGAAGGGTTTTTTAGACAGCCTTGCCACATCATAAAAACCTTCATCAGACAGATGGGATACGTCTATAATCATACCTAGTCTATTCATCTCAGCGACAACTTCTCCTCCAAAGGAAGTCAACCCTTTGTCCTTATATGTATATCCATGGTTTGGGTACCCTATTTCATTAGGATAATTCCAGGTCAGGGTGATTAATCTCACGCCCAGTCTGTAAAAATTTCTTAAGTTTTCCAATTTACCCTTTATTGCTCCGCCTTCTTCTATGGTTAAAAAGGCTGACATTTTGCCCTCTCTTTCATTTGCGGCAAACTCATCATGGCTTGTGGCTATACTTATGTAATCTTTATTTTCCTCAAGCTCCAAATAAAATTTATCTATCATCGAAAGTGCCCTCTCCAGTGAGTCTTCAACCTCTTCTAAGTTTACAAACATGGCAAAAAACTGAGCTTTGTAATTGCTCCTTTTCATTTTTTCAATATCTATTGAAAGTATGTTATTTCTCAGATTGCCGCAATCTGCTCTGTCTGTAAGCTCCAATATGGTATCACAGTGAAAATCTATTATCTTCATTACTATTCCTCCAAAATAATGTATATATATTAATAATAACACAAACACCTATTGTTGAGTTTGCAAAAATAAAAAGTCCAAAAATGGACTTTTTAAAATTATTTTTAAGCTTTCAATATAGAATTATTCTTTTCATCCTTAATTTCAGAATCAAAATTTTTATACTGCTCCGGTATGTATTTCAAAGACAAAAATATAAGAATGCAGGAGGCGATTTTATCGATAAAGTTGCCTGTAATTCGTGGAATAAAGGCTGCTGAAAATACGCTGCTTCCTGTCTTTGTAAGCCATAGAAATATTATATCATTACCTGAACCGGTTATACCGCCATATACCCAAACTGCAATGGGAGTCCCTATAAGAGGACTTATTATGGAAAGCAGCAGCCCTGATATAATTGCAGTTTTAAGATCAAATTTATATTTCTTTGCTATAAACCCTATGATTATACCTACCACTGCATTTACGATAAAAAATGGTATATCCTTAACGTTTCCGGATAATATGGGTGTAAGCAAATTGGTGATAGTTCCTACAGCCGCACCCTGCCATGGGCCGAATAATACTGCCACGAATATGGTCCCTATGGTATCCAGAAAAAGTAAAGGGATTTTTGTCATCTGTACTACAGTACCCAGCACTATGTTTAATGCGACTCCTATAGCACACATGACTAGGATAAATACATTTTTGTTTCTCAAAATATTACCTCCTTAAGAAAATATAATTGCTTATACCACTATATTATCCCTTAAGCAAAATTAACTAAAATACTAAATTCCTATATGAGCATACATACCTATTGATAAATCCAATAAATAAATTTATAATTCATTATTCTTGATATAATAAATTCATGTATAATTGCAATTATCATATATAAAAGGTATGGGGTTTATATGTTAAGAAAAAAAGAAGTGGTTTTGGTATCTCATTGTGTTTTAAATCAGAACAGTGTTGTATATCCCATGGCAAGGGCAGAAGGAACCTTTAAATTTATAAATTTTCTTATGGAGCGCGGTATTGGAATTATTCAGCTACCCTGCCCCGAACTAAGATATCTTGGTGTTAACAGAAAGCCTATGTACAAGGAAGAATACGATACAGAGGAGTACCGCAAATTATGTGTTCAATTATTTATTCCTATTTTGGATGATATAATTATGTACTCTGAAAATGGATATTCGGTAATCGGCATTATAGGTATAAACGAAAGTCCTACATGCAGTATATCGGGGAAAAGAGGAATATTCATGGAAGTGATTATAGGCATGCTAAAAAAACAAGCCATCAATTTGAAATTTTATGAAGTGCCTCCCGATTATAACGATGATAAGGACTATAAATCTGTATGGTTAAAAATAAATCGCCAGTTTGAAATAGGATAAAAATTGCAAGTGAAAATATTATGTTATCAGTAGGTGGTTGAATATGAAGTTCAATAGTTTAAATACAAGACCTGACGGTTATTTGTTAAGATTTTCTCAAATACAAACAAATGATGCAGCTGCGAACTTGTCTTAAACTGGAGATTATTTTAAATAATTAAATTTTTAATATTCATAAATGATTCCGTCATTCAGTCACAAGAGCAGAACAAAGTATAAAAGAGGAAAAACTGCTGCAAATTTTTCATTATTCCTTATCATACCACTTTTGATACAAGTAAATAATAGGCACAAAGCTGTACAATAAAAGGAAAAGTCCAAAATTACTCATTTTGTTCATTTGATAATATCCTAACTTTTCAAAAACAAAAGGGCTTATAATACATCCTTGAATAAAGTCCAGTACTAAATTTACTCCAAAAAATAACCAGGCGTTATGAAAAGTAAAATAAAAAATCAATAAAGTAATCACAGGAGTAAATCCATATGTAAAGGCAGGTATTGTTGTAAGGAAAAACAGGTTATTTTTTATGTCCCACCAATTTTCAACTTCGGCTGTTTGCCAGAATATAGACGTTAGTAATATGGTAAAAAAAGCAGCCGACAAAAACCTTTTTAACTTTTTTTTATCTAAAAAAAACAGGATAAACCAAGGGGCTATCATTGAAACCCATAATAATATCTGTGCCATCACCGTTACCTCCAAAGTCTTTTCTTTATCTTTTAGTTTTTCTTTGTTTTATTTACTCTATGCACAATTTATATGGTAAAAGTGACATACTCCCGCCTCCAGGCTTTGCTTGGAGGCGGGAGACTTTTTGTGCATCAAGCTAAAAACACAGCTGCACTTTTGTTTCAATTTGATACATGTTTTTATAAAATCACGCAAAATATATTATGATGTGCAAAACATTGAATATATAACAGAAGCGTTGAAAACTATCTATATTGACAGGACAAACATTATTGCAGTACCAATTAATAGCTGATATAATTGTATCATTAAAAAGATACACCAGTCTCAATTTGAAACAGTGAGGGCGAATAAAAATGGCGTTAGGTAAAGAAAAATATGAAAATTATGTACATATCCTTAAAGAAGAGCTAATCCCAGCTCTGGGGTGTACTGAGCCCATTGCAATTGCATATGCATCTGCAAAAGCCCGGGAAGTGCTGGGCTGTATCCCGGAAAAAATTGTTGCGGAGTGCAGCGGAAATATCATCAAAAATGTCAAGGGGGTTATCGTCCCAACCACAAAGGACTTGCGCGGTATTGAGGCAGCCGCAATTATCGGTGCCGTAGGCGGAGACGCTTCCAGAGAGCTGGAAGTCCTTGCCGCAGTCAATCAAACTCATTTAAATCAGACAAAAATATTAATGGAAAAAGGTATATGCGAGGAAAAGCTTCTTAACACACCTGCCAAGCTGCATATCATAATCAGGGCTTTCAAGGGCGACGACAGCGTGCTGGTGGAAATTATACACTCTCATACTGGGATTGTCAGGATAGAAAAGAACGGCAAGGTGCTGCTTGATATCCCTCACAGTGAAGAGGATGAAAAGAGTGGGACAACCACCGGATGGATGAACATAAGAGAAATACTGGAATTCGCCAACACTGTAAATATTGAAGATGTAAGAGATATCCTTAACAGGCAGGTAGAATACAATACGGCAATTTCTTCCGAGGGTCTGCACAGAATATATGGAGCAAATATAGGGATGACTTTGCTAAGCGTTTATGGCGATGATGTTAAAGTCCGGGCTAAAGCTGCGGCAGCAGCCGGCTCCGACGCCCGTATGAGCGGCTGTGAAATGCCCGTTGTTATCAATTCCGGCAGTGGAAACCAGGGGATGACAGCCTCTCTGCCGGTCATAGTTTATGCCAATGAACTGTCTGTAACAACAGAAAGGTTATACCGGGCACTTTGTATCAGCAATTTAATCGCCATTTATCAAAAAACGAAGATAGGACGGCTTTCTGCTTACTGTGGCGCAGTAAGCGCCGCAACGGGAGCAGGGGCCGGAATTATATATCTTTATGGAGGTGGAGAAAAAGAGATATCTCAAACTATCACCAATACACTGGCAAATGTATCCGGCATCGTATGTGATGGAGCAAAGCCATCCTGTGCTGCTAAAATTGCTTCTAGTGTAGATGCTGCATTGCTTGCCTGTTATATGACAATGCAGGGAAGAGGTTTTCAATCAGGCGAGGGAATAGTCAAGGACAGCATTGAAGGTACCATAGATAGTGTCGGCAAGCTTGCAAAGTATGGAATGCAGGTAACAGATGAGGAAATTTTAAAAATTATGATCAGTTGACAATTGTAAAAATCAAATCAAAATTACACTATGGGAAGGAGAGAATTGTTCTAGTATTACTTAGGGCCATATATAATCTTACTTTATATGTGAAATATTGATTGCAGCTTATATTTAAGCCCTGATGGTAAGAACGGACGAACAAATTATGAAAAAAATATCAAAGGGTATTTTAACCTTAGCATTAACAACGACAATGCTGGCTGGATGTGCAAGCAAACCTTCAGAACCATCCACACCTGGCGGGAATTCAACCCCGGCAGCCGATGGAGTAATTAAAATAGCAGTAGCAGGCCCCATGACAGGTGACAATGCAGAGTATGGGAAAGGCTTTGCAAATGCAGCTAAACTGATGGTTGATGAGTGGAACGCCAACGGCGGAGTACTGGGCAAAAAGATTGAACTGGTAACTTTTGATGATAAAAACTCCGGTGAAGAAGCTGCTTCTATCGCACAGAAGATTGTCAGCGATAAAGATATCATAGGCGTTATCGGCCACTTTGCTTCCGGCGTCTGTATGGCAGCCGCTCCCACATACCAGGAAAACAAAGTAATAGAAATATCCCCGTCGGCTTCCCATCCGGATTATTCCGGTATAGGCGACTATATCTTCAGAAACAACACGGTAATCAATGTGGAGGCCGCCGCAGGGCTTGATATAGCCATCAATGACCTTGGGAAAAAGAATATTGGTATTATTTCCATTAAAACAGATTGGGGTACAAGCACTGCAGCTATTGTAAAAGATCTTGTAGCAGATAAAGCCGGCACAGGCGCAAAAGTTGTTGCTCATGAAGAAGTCATGGAAGGCTCGGACGATTACAGCCCTGCTATAACAAAGCTTAATGCAGCCGGAGCCGATGTGGTTATCTGCGTAGGTATGTACAACCTGGTAGCCCCTGTTGCAAAGCAGTATAAGCAGGTTAATCCGAATATCGAAATCGTCGGATTCTCCAACTCTTACAGCCAGCAGCTTCTTACTCTTGGGGGTAGCGCAGTTGAAGGCGTAAGGTTCCCTGTTATATTCTTCTCAGAGTCCACCGACCCAAAAGTTAAAACTTATGTAGACAATTACAAGAATGCCTATGGCTCCGTCCCAAGCGCTCTTACTTCCCAGGCATATGACTCAGTAGGCATGCTTCTTGAAGCAGTAAAGGCAGCAGGCACAACGGACCATGCAAAGGTAAGAGATGCCCTGGCAGCAATTAAATATCCCGGTGTTACCGGAAACACGGTTTTCAATGAAAAACGCGATGTACAGAAAGAATTTGTAAAAGTAATGATAAAAGACGGTAAATTCGAGGCTGTAAAATAGTTTATAGCTCAAGACATGTGGAAATTGTCCGGAGGTCTTCCCTCCGGCTATTTCCCGGTCAAAGTATAAGGGAAGGAGAGAATGTTGTCGGGCCTTTCACCCGCAACTTAAGTGGCGAAAGTGATTATTCAGCAATTATTTAACGGATTGGCACTTGGCATGGCATATGCTCTTATAGCGGTGGGTTATTCGCTGGTATTCGGTATCTTAAGGCTTATCAATTTTTCTCATGGAGCAATCTATGCTTTCAGTGCCCATATGGCACTGCTTTTTATCAGTATGCAATTCGGCATTATTCCGGCAATCATCCTCAGCATTCTGCTTACGGGTTTGCTTGGTGTATTCATTGATAAAACAGCATTAGAGCCCTTGAGAAAGAAAAATTCCATACCTATGGCAACACTTATTACAACAATAGGAATGTCTAATATTATACAAAACCTTTTGATGATTTTCTTTAACACTGAAAGGAAACCCTTTCCGGCTTTTTTCGATTTTGGCATGTTAAAATTCGGAAGCCTTCAAATTAACTCCACACAAATTGTTATGTGCGTTGTTTCATTAATTCTCCTTGTTTTGTTGACGCTCATTATTAATAAAACCAAATTGGGGCTTGCAATGCGCGGTACCGAGCAGAACTCAAAGGCAGCCTGTCTTATGGGCATAAATACAAACTTCGTAATATCCTTTACATTCTTTTTAGGCGGTGCGTCGGCTGCTATTGCAGGGGCCCTTATAAGCGGATACTATCAGATTGTGTATCCGGGTATGGGATTTATGGTTGGCCTTAAAGCATTTGCTGCTGCGGTACTGGGCGGTATTGGAATATTATACGGCTCAGTAGTCGGCGGTCTGGTAGTCGGAGTATCCGAGAGTTTTGCAGCAACCTTCCTCGGCTCTTCATATAGGGACTCGGTGGCATTCATCATACTCATCCTTGTTTTGATCATAAGACCGACAGGACTGTTTGGCAAAAAAGATATTAAGAAGGTGTAGTGTATGGGCAAAAATATGTTAAAGGATACAAATAAAAATTTTATCTTTAAATTGGAATCATTTATTGAAAAATATAAAATCCCTGTAGCCGCCGTCTGCGCCTTTATTTTTCTGGGCCTTCCGTTTCTGGGATTCAACCAGTATATAATGCGTATCATTATCATGGTGGGAATTTACTCCATGCTGGGATTGGGCCTTAACATCCTGACGGGCTATACCGGCCAGGTTTCACTTGGGCATGCAGGCTTTTATGCCATCGGCGCATATACCGCTTCCCTGCTTTCCCTTAAACTTGGCATCAACTTTTTATTAGCGGCACTGGGCGGTGCGATACTGGCATCTCTTTGCGGACTGCTTCTTGGTCTGCCCACACTGCGTTTAAGGGGTACCTATCTTTCCATTGTTACTTTAGGCTTTGGTGAGATTGTCAAGATGATATTGATAAACTGGGATAAGGTTACAAACGGAACATTGGGGCTTAAGAATATTCCCCGTCCATCAATATTTGGTTTTAACCTGACTTTGGCCAACAACGGCCTCTACTATTTGATGCTTTTTTTATTAGCTTTTGCAACCATTATCTGTTTGCTGATCATCAAATCAAAGATCGGCAGGGCGTTTACTGCCATTAAAGAGGACGAGCTTGCGGCAACAATGATGGGTATTAAGACCACCCGCTACAAAATTCTTGCCTTTGTTCTATCGGCATTCATTACAGGCATTGCAGGCGCATTCTATGCATCCATGATAGGATTTATAGATCCCAATTCATTCACATTCGATATATCAACGCTTATAATCAGTATAGTTATCCTTGGAGGCATGGGTACTATACGGGGTATGTTCCTTGGATCTGCAATTTTAATTTCACTCCCCGAAATATCCAGGTTTCTCATGGACTACCGTTTTGTTGTATACGGGTTGATTTTAGTGATCATGATGAGGTTCAGGCCCCAGGGAGTCTTAGGATGGAAGTCCCAGATGGCTTATAAACTGCCAAAGCTGGTTAAGCAGCAGCTTGAAGAGCAGGAAAAAGATGAAGTCCAGGCTCAAGATATATAAAGTCAACGGTAGGATACTTACGGAAAGGAGAAGTTGTCAAGAAAGATAATTGACAATCTATAATGATATGGCATATTTACAGGTTAATTCAATTACCAAACGATTCGGTGGGCTCGTTGCCGTTGAAAATGTCAGCTTTGAGGTTGAAAAGGGTGAAATAGTCAGTATCATAGGCCCCAACGGTGCCGGTAAAACAACTGTTTTTAACATGCTTACGGGAGTATACTCTGTTGATGAGGGCCAAATCATTTTCGATAATGCCCACATTCACAATCTGGATCCCCAGAGTATAGTCGATGCCGGCATTTCCAGGACATTTCAAAATATCCGCCTGTTTCCCAATATGCGGGTAATCGAAAATGTACTGGTGGGCACACATATCAGGACAAAATATAGTTTTTTAGATACCATGTTAAGAACTCCCCGTTATAAAAAGGAGGAAGCAGAAAAGACTCTTAAGGCTATTGAAATATTGAAGTCCATAGGGCTTGGGCACAGGATTAATGACTATGCTCAGAACCTGCCTTACGGAGAGCAGAGAAAGGTGGAAATCGCCAGGGCAATTGCTACGGATGCCAAAATAATCCTTCTGGATGAACCTGCAGCCGGCATGAACCCACAGGAATCCGAAGAACTCCTCCGTTTTATCAGGGAATTAAGGGACAAGGGATACACCATTATTCTTATTGAACATGACATGAACGTTGTTATGAATATTTCAGACCGCATATATGTAATTGATCACGGCAAAAAAATTGCGGAGGGCCTTCCAAAGGACATCGCAAGCAATGAAAGTGTAATCGAAGCTTACCTAGGAGGTGTGAAGAAAGATGCTTAAAATCAGCGGTTTGAATGTATTCTACGGCCATATTCACGCCTTGAAGGGTATAAGCATGGAGATTAAACAAGGTGAGATTGTTTCACTAATTGGCAGTAACGGGGCAGGTAAATCCACAACCTTAGGCTCCATCGCGGGTCTTGTACCTTCACAATCCGGAAGTATAACATTTTTAGGCAAAGACATTACCAATATTCCTCCTCACAGCATTGTTAAGCTGGGTACCAGCCTTTCTCCGGAAGGACGCGAAGTTTTTCCGGCACTTACGGTTCAGGAAAACCTGAGGCTGGGTGCTTATATTAAGAAAGATAAGGCAAAAATATCTGAATCTTTTGAGCGTGTCTACAGCCTGTTTCCAAGATTGAAGGAAAGAACCAAGCAAACAGCAGGTACCCTCTCAGGAGGCGAGCAGCAAATGCTTGCCATAGGCCGTGCCCTTATGAGCGAACCACAGCTTCTCATGCTTGATGAGCCTTCATTGGGACTGGCGCCCAACCTTGTGCTGATGATATTTGAGCTTATAGAATCCATAAACAGGCAGGGTACCACTATCCTGCTTATTGAACAAAATGCAAGCATGGCATTGTCCATTTCCCACAGGGCTTATGTATTGGAAACAGGAAGCATTTCTATGGCAGGAAATTCAAAAGACCTGGCTGATGATCCCAGGGTAAAGAAGGCTTATCTGGGAATTAGGTAACCTGCATATTTTAACAAGACATACAAAGGGAGGTTAAAAAATGAAAAAGATTATTAATCAACCCAATGCCGTCGTGTCCGAACTATTAGCAGGCATGGCAAAGGCATATCCCGAGCTTAAGCATATCGAAAATCTTGAAGTTATATCAAGAAAAGAAAAGAGCAAAAAAGTAGGTATAGTATCCGGCGGCGGCTCCGGCCATGAACCGGCTCATGCCGGATATGTAGGCAAAGGCATGCTGGACGCAGCCGTTGCAGGAAATGTATTTTCATCCCCCAGTCCTGACCGCATCATTAAGGGCATCGAAGAAGCAAATTCGGGAGAAGGGGTGCTTCTTATCATCAAAAACTACTCCGGGGATATAATGAATTTCAGTATGGCAAAGGAAATGGCGGAAATGGACGATATACGTGTTGAAAGCGTTATAGTAAAAGACGACGTAGCCGTACCGGACAGCACATACTCCACAGGCCGCCGAGGCATTGCCGGCACGGTATTCGTCCATAAAATTGCCGGGGCAAAGGCTGAATCCGGCGCCTGTCTTGAAGAAGTTAAAGCTGCCGCCGAAAAAGCAATTGCCAACATACGCAGTATGGGCATGGCAATGAGCGCCTGCATCCTTCCGGCTGTGGGAAAACCTGGCTTTGAGCTGTGTGAAAATGAGATTGAAATAGGTATGGGTATCCATGGAGAACCAGGGGTAGAACGCACATCTATAAAGACTGCTGCGGAAACTGCCGACATACTTTTATCAAAGATACTGGCAGACTATGACTACTCAGGATCCGAAGTGGCCCTTCTGATAAACGGTCTGGGTGCTACGCCTTTAATGGAACTCTATATAGTCAACAATGAAGCAGAAAAGATACTGTCATCAAAGGGAATTAAAATATATAAAACCTTCGTGGGCAACTATATGACAGCCCTTGAAATGTCCGGATGCTCCATTACGTTGATGAAGCTGGACAAAGAGCTTAAGGAGCTTCTTGATGCTCCCTGCAATACCCCGGCATTAAAAATATAAATTGGGGACATTAACAGGAGGAAAAAATAATGGGCTTTCAGTTAAGCAGTAAAGATTACGCGGAATATATCAAGCTTGCCGCAGCCAAAATTCATGAAAACGGAGACTACGTTACCGCCCTTGATTCTGCAACGGGTGACGGCGACCACTGGTCCAATATCAACATGGGTTTTGAAAAGCTTGTCGAAGCAATTCCTGAGCTTGAAGCTATGAACCTCTTTGATGAATTTAAGAAAATTGGTATGATAATGATGTCTGTAATCGGTGGTTCGTCAGGTGTACTTTATGGCAGCGCATATATAGGTGCAGCAAAGGTACTTAAGAACAGGGACATCATTGAAAACCAGGATATGTGCAATATACTTGAAGCAATGCTGGAGGCAATAATGGCCAGAGGCAATGCGCAGCCCGGATTTAAAACCATGATTGACTCCCTTCACCCTGCCGTAGAGTGCTATAAAGATTGCATAGCAAAGGGGCTTTCTGAAAAGAAAACTTTATCCCTGGTAAAAAGTGCTGCCGTTGATGGTGCACAAAGTACTGCAGCTATGGAAGCTGTCCGCGGAAGAGCCTGTTACCAGTCAAACAAAGGTATCGGCCATTTAGATCCCGGCGCTGTCACAATGTCTTATCAAATTGAAACTTTGATGGATTATATTGCAGCCAGATTATAGAAAGACTTTAATTGTATTTTTAGTAGGAGGTTCACCATGCTTCTGGCAGAAATTAAAAATGACGCTATTAAGTTTGCTGAAGTAATATCAAAAATTCTTGAAGTGGATGTTTTGATTGTAGACAATAATTTGAAAACAATCAGCAACACCTATCATTATCCGGACAAACCTATGACTATTCACAGGATGTCCATTATCGGACAGGTGATTACATCAGGAAATACCATTACCATTGACGACAAAGATGATTACGCTACCTGCAGAGAATGTTCGGATTTTATGAAATGTGATATGAAGGGATTCATCTGTGTCCCTATTCGCTACAAAGGGGCAGTAGTTGGAGCAATAGCACTTATTGTGCCTGAGCACAAAATCCCTCACGTTTTCAGCAACGTGAATAATTCCATAGAATTTTTGGAGCGCATGGCAGACCTTTTATCCAGCAAAATACAAAACAGCGATGATTACAATAACCTGAACCTGATAAAGCGAGAGCGCGAGGTTATAATGGACTCCATCGACTATGCTATGGTGTCCATGGACGAGCTTGGATATATTACCTACTACAATAAGCGTTTCAAGCAGTATTTTGGAGAAAATATTGATTGCTTCGGTATGTTTATCCGGGATGTGATACCCCATAAATATCTAACGGAGTTTTTATCAAATTATATAGAGTTTTCCGACAGGCTGATATATTTTGAAAAGGACAGCCGCCCCTTTTATGGATTTTTATCCTGCATGAATATTGATATAAACGGAAGCCGGGGGGGCATGCTTTTTATTTTTAAATCTATCAGCGATGTCAACATACAGCTAAATGAAATAGGCTACAGCAATACAAGAATGACTTTCAAATTCCTGGAAGGTGGCTTGATACCGGAACAGGTAATTGAGGAAGCAAAGCGGCTATCCGTCACTTCAAAAACAGTGTTGATAAGCGGCGAAACCGGTGCAGGGGAAGAGCTTCTTGCCAAGGCAATGCATACCTTCTCCGACCGGGTAAACAATTGCTTTATAACGGTAAATTGTGATGGTACCTACCGGGAACTCCTTGAAGAATCCCTCTTTGGGGATGACCGTTCTCTTCATGTTGTGGGAGGCCTGGGCAAACTACAGCTTGCTCATAAGGGAACAATCTATTTTTATAAAATTGACCAGATGCCCATATATCTGCAAAGGCGGCTGGTGGAGGTCTTAAAGACCGGTACAATTTACCGTGCCGGTATGCATGGCATCAAGGTGGATGTCCGTATGATTTTTTCAACAAGTTCAGATTTAGCAGGCCTTGTGCGGAACGGTCTTTTCGATGATGAACTGTATTACCGCATTTCGGAAAATACAATATATATCCCCCCACTGCGCCAGGACAAGGAGTCCCTGTGCCAGCTAATTGACAGCAGTGCAAGGTTTTATAAAGAAAAATACGACAAAAAAAGTCTTTCCTTTGATATACAGGCCATGGATGTGCTGTTGAATTACTCCTGGCCCGGCAACAGAAACGAGCTTGAAAAAGTAATGGATAATATTGTTTACCGTTGTACAGGCCAGGTAACTTCCGGTGACTTGGCTCAATTTAACCTGATGGACGAGAGGGAAAGCGCCATAAAGCTTTCATTAATCCGGGATCTGGAAAAAGAGAGTATTGCTGCACTGCTTGCTTCAAATATAAACAAGGATGAGGTGGCTAAAACGCTGGGGATCAGCCGGGCTACCCTATACCGCAAAATTAAAAAATACAATTTATAAAGGAGACTGATTATTATGATAACAAACAATCCTTCAAACAGAGGTCAACATATAGAGGACCTTAGAAATGCAATTGAACACAGGGCAACATGGTTCTATTATCTCATCGAAGAGGCTCAAAAACGCGGGCTAGGCATAGACTTTGCAAGGGACGCCATTTTAAGCTGCGGCTGCTTCCATGGCAAAAACAAATATACCCAGACAGATGATCTAAAGAAATTTGCTCCTGAATTTGTTACAGACAACGTTAAAAACATTTTTGAAATGGATGTCGATGTAACTGACGAAGAACTGAAAATTGAATTCCACTACTGTCCCCTTGTAGCAGCATGGAAGAAACTCACAGACGATGAAGAAAGAATTGCTACACTTTGTGATATCGCAATGGACGGTGACAGGGGTATTGCAAGCCAGTTTGACACCTTTGAATTCCACTTGGGCAAGACAATTGCAAAAGGCGACAGCATCTGTGAAGTCTGTTTTAAAAAAGTTAAATAAGCCCCTTAATTAATAAAAAATACTCCTTCCGGATTTGTTTAGTTCCTGCCGGAAAGGAGTATTTTTTTCACCCACCCGAAAATTATTTACGTTACCAGCAATTATTATCATTAATCATCAGCTTATTCAAAGTTTTACCTGTTTTTTATTTTTATCGGGCCAGTTATGATTTTTGCTTATTTCGCTTATAAAGGTTGAGCCTAGCAGCAGTACGGCGCCGATGACTTGAAGCGCTGTCATCTTCTCATTAAAGATAAGCACTGAAACAAACAGCGATGTTATTGGATCTATGTAGCTTAATGCTGCAATGCTTTGTCCGTTTATTTTTTTCATTCCGGTAAAAAATAAATAAAAACCTATTCCGGTATGAATCACTCCTAAAATGACAATGCAGACCATAGAAAAACCTGTTGCTCTAAATAGATTAACTCCCTCTGTAATAAAAACGTAAGGTGCAAGTATAATAGCTGCTAAAAATAATTGCACTATAGTGGTTTCCAATCCATTCATATTTTTAATGAACTTGTTTGTCAGCATCAAAGTTGCGTAAAATGCTGCTGCAATTGTTCCGTAGAGGATACCCAGCAAATGATTGTGCTCTGCACCATCATTTCCGCTGCTCTGTACAATAAAAAACATTCCAAGTACAGCAACACATATGCAAGCGGCCTTTTTAAAGGATATTTTTTCTTTTAATACAATCGGTGACGATATAATAACGAATACAGGTGCAAAATAATAGCTTAATGTTGCATTTGCTATGGTCGTATGCTTATATGCCTGAAAAAGAAATATCCAATTGGTTCCCAGCGCCAAGCTTGATAACAACAAAGCAGGAATATTTTTCTTAATGTTTTCCCATGATAATTTTTGTCTGGTGAAGGTAACAACGGCCAGCAAAAACAAGCTGCCGATAAAACCCCTCAATAAAGCTATTTCACTTGAAGATAATTTAATATATCTGACAAAAATCCCGATTGTACCAAATATAACCATTGATAAGATAAAATATATTTTGGATTTCATTTTAAGTCCTCACCTTCTACAATCTCATTTCCTTAAAAATACTAACTCGCTTAACCTGATGATAATTATAACATATCGTTCATTGTATTTCGTGAAGCTCAAAACAGACTTTACTTAAACCATGAAAGTCATGAAGCAACTTTCATGCTATAATATAAATATAATCTGATTAATTGAGAATAATCAAGATGAAACGACTTATTGCCACTTTTTTGCTGTTATATACTGAACAAGTCAAGCAACAGAATAATATATTACATTCCGGGGGTAAATGGCATGAACGAAAAAATTATATTTGCTAATGAAATTAAGATTGGTTTTTGTGATAATTCATCAGTTACTTATTATGAAAGCGAATATTTTAAGAAATACAATAAGAACCTTAAGGATATAAAACAAAGGAGTGCATGGAAAACAGAAGGATCAGGAGCAGCATTTATGGGTGTCTCCAACCCATATACTCGATTGGATGAAGGCAAGATTACCGGACAAATACATGGAGTTACTTTTATCGAAGATGGAGCAAAAATCATCTATTCAATATCCGTTAACGAATTTTCAGGACTTTTTATTAAGAGTTTAAATGATGCGGCTTCTGAAGAAGGCCACATAATTCATGATACAAAAATAAAATTCTTTAATATGGATTATAATAAAAATACTGATAAAATAGCAATATCGGTGGGCAGCTCCGTAACAGATACTGATATAGCGGTACTGGATGTAAAAACAGGTCATTATCACCTTGTGACAGAAGGAAACTGCAAAGATGAAAATCCTGTATGGAGTCATAGCGGCAACGTTATTTACTACGATTCAAGCGGTGCGGCAACGGACAATGAAGGGAATTTCACTGCCTGGAGTCCCAGGGGCATAAACAGGCTGGATTTAGATACTGGAGAAATTGATGAAATAGTGTACTTTGATAAATTTGATTGTTTCCTTCCTAAAGAAGATTCTATGGGCAATATGTATTTTATAAAAAGGCCTCTTGACTCTGGAAAAAGCACCGGAAGTTTTTTAGATGCTCTTCTTATCCCGTTTAAAATAATGAAAGCAATTTATAACTGGCTTGAGTTTTTTACAATGAGATATACAGGTCAGACATTTTCAAGCGGAGGCAAAAACCCTTCGAACAGCAAAACACGTAATCCGGAAGAATCATTTATAAACGGAAATCTTATCAATGTTGAAAAAACATTAAAAGAAAACAAGGATAGGGGTGAAAAAAACCCCGGTATTATCCCCAGAACATGGGAGTTAATGAAAAGAACTCCTGACGGCAGTATAAAAACCGTAAAAAAAGGAGTACTTGATTATGATATCAATAATCGGGGAGATATTATTTACTCAAATGGTAAATATATAATAAAACTTAATGATAGCGGAAAGGAAGAAGTTCTGGAAAAGGTGGAGCTGGCGGATAAAATAAAATGCTTTTCGGTTTAACCCAAAACAAATCGCGATATCAACAAAGTCCTCTCAATCTGTTGACTCCCTTAAAACTACAGTGTATAATTTTTATAATTTAATATCTGCATAACGAAGACTTGCGGCATTTTCGCATTTCGGAGTATAAGAAGTAAAAGCTGCGATAAGAATTAGTAGCAATCAGTATACCAAACAGAAAGTTACCGTATGATGAGAGGTGCATGGTTATGGATTGTGAATACATCTTTGAGCTTCGCACCGAACAAATTTATCAGTAGGCTGCGACGGTAACCCGCACCCGTTATTGTGCTAAAGTATCTCATTTTTTGTGACGTACTTGATAAGGTGAGCAATGTGAATTGTTTATGAATTTAAGGTGGTAACACGAGTGTAATCTCGTCCTTTCAAAAGAAGGGGCGGGATTTTTTATTTATTGTCCACTTTTACTTTCTTATAGACCTTGCAATATTCAAAATAATATTTCAGGGAGATGATTAATATGTTAGAATCAAACGAGCAAATGCCTATTATCCGTAAAGGGGTACACACCCTTGTAAACCAAGAAGAATTACTTGCAAAACTTAATAAATCCTGTGCACAAAACAAGCCGCTGGTTATAAAACTGGGGCTGGACCCTTCGGCACCGGATATCCACCTTGGTCATGCGGTTGTATTGCGAAAGATTAAACAAATGCAGGATTTAGGACATCATGTAGTAATTGTCATAGGTGACTTCACCGGAAAAATAGGCGATCCTACGGGAAAAACTAAAGGAAGGGCTGCCTTAACCGATGAAAAAGTAAAAGAAAATGCCAAAACCTATTGTGATCAGATCTTCAAAATACTTGATATGGAAAAAACTCAGGTGAGGTTTAATAGCCAATGGCTTTCAAAGCTCACTTTTGAAGATGTCATAAAACTTGCCTCTGTCACAACAGTTGCCAGGATGCTGGAGAGAGATGATTTTGGAAAAAGATACAATAACCAGATTCCCATAGGGATTCACGAGTTTTTTTACCCACTGATGCAGGCATATGATTCTATTGAACTTAAAGCAGATATCGAATTGGGAGGAACGGATCAAACCTTTAACATCCTCATGGGAAGGGCACTCCAAAAAAACATGGGGCAGGAACAGCAAATTGCCATTTTTATGCCCATCCTCGAAGGTCTGGATGGAGTTGAAAAGATGAGCAAAAGCCTGGGAAACTATATCGGTATTAATGAGCCTGCCGAGGTGATGTTCAAAAAGGTTATGGAGATTCCCGATGACCTTATCATTAAATATTTTGAACTAGCAACCGATGAACACCCCGAAGAAATTGATAAAATCAGGGCAGAGCTAAATAGCGGTACAAACCCCAGGGATGTCAAATACCGTCTGGCTAAAACAATAGTGTCTCTTTATCATACACAAAAGGATGCAGAAAAAGCAATTGCATATTATGATGCGGCATTCAGCAAAAAAGCCATACCTGATGATATCTCAGAGCTTTTGATGAAAGATGGAAACGAAACTATCACAGATATTATTCCGCAGCTTATGGGAATGTCCTTGGTTAAAAGTAAAAGCGAATTTATGCGGCTGGTAAATCAGGGCGGCGTTCAGCTAAACGGTGAAAAATTATCATCAAATGACATGGGCATGGGTATAAATAGTAGTGATGTTATGAGAATCGGCAAAAAACGTTTTGTAAAATTTATAAAATAATCACGACTGGTTTTTGAACGTGAAGAATACCGGACGCCTGGGCCGTCCGGTATTCTAAAATATAGATTATTATTTAATATCAGCTTTCAAAAATAAATATGTGTTTTTCAGCGCCGCCGCATGTTTATATCCCAACCCGTCAGTCTGAGAGTAGTGCTCCAGCATATCTGCAATACCTCTACGGCAGGCTGCTGCCCGCAATGGTTTAATCCTCCGCTCCACATTATCCATTTTCAATATAATAATTACTGGTTACAAAAGCCTGATCATGGGTTAATAACAATTCCATGATTTTAAGCAGCTTTTCGATATTGCGAGTCATCATTTTAAAGCAATCCACAGTAAACGGAGTGCCGTATGCCACAGCGTTATATAGAGATTCAGATAGTTGAGGATCAATTTCAAGGGAATAGCCGTCCAAAACAGCCTCGATCATTCCATTACTCTCAATATCGACAGGGATAAAGCCATCCAATACAAAAGGCTTCTCAAAGGGTACTTTGGTATACTCGGTTTTCTTCCCGGCGGAACCGGCAATTCTTTGCAGCGCCGTCCAAGCAACAGGAAATCGCTGCGCAAGTTCACCGTAAAGGTCAAAATGATTATCTTCTCTTGCAACCTTAGAAAGCTCTTCAAAATTCAATTTGTTAAAATAAGAGATTGCTTTTCCTGTAACCGCCTTAACCTGGCTGTCTGACAATGCCGATGATAATCCTGTTTGCGCATAGTTATTACTCTGCACCGTCTCATTAGTAAAGCAATAAAAACAACAGTTATTATCATAATTTTAATTGCCATAGGTGTTCCCGTCTCGGTCTATGCTTACAATAAGTACAACTTTGATAAGTTTTACAATGAAGGCAAAACCCATATTGAAAATGAAAAATATGATGAAGCTATATCAGCTTATACATCTGCTCTTAAATATCAAAAAAAATCTGTCAATGAAGTAAATGAGCAAATAGGCTTAGCTGAAAATCTAAAAAATTCAAAAGCAATATATGAAACAGGACTCAAAGAATTAAATAATAAAAAATATAAAGAGGCAATTGCCGTCTTTGAGACCATAAAGGAAGAAGATAAAAAAAGATATGCATTATCTCAGGAAAAAATAGCTGAGTGCAGGAGTTTATATATTAATGATAATATAGACAGCGCAAAATCAGAGGCAGCAAACAAGAATTATACAGAGGGAATAAGTTTTCTGAATTTGGCCCTTGAAATGGACTCCCAAAATGAGCAAGCTTTAAGCTTAAAAACAGAATATATAAATCAATATATAAATGATAACGTTATATTAGCCAGAGAAAAAGCTTCATCCAATAAATATGAAGAGGCTATTAAATATTTAGACAAAGTCCTTGAATTTGCTCCTGATGCCGAAGAACCTTTGAAGCTTAAGGATAACTACAATAAAGCCATAGCAGAAGCAAAAGAAGCAGAAAAAGCCAAGAGTACCGCAACAAAAAATAGTAACAGCAAAAACAAGGAGCAAACTTCGGCTATAAAACAAGCTCATAGTATCTCGGATATGAAGAATGAATTCCAGAAATTAGGTTTTGTGTTTCAATCAGATACAGCCGCTTTGTATGAAAAAAATGGTATCGCAATAGGCTTATTAAATAGAGGTGACTGCTGGCAGCTTGCAACAAAAACTTGGGGCTACTATGAAGAATCCATATTTGAGGATTGTATGGCAATAGTTTTAGGAAGAGATCTTGCCTGGAATAACTTAATATATATCGATTATGCTTTGAGTATGCCAGACAGCACCCATGCTTCTTCAAATGTAAAAGCTTTTGTTAACGATGACAAGCTGATTGTCTATGTTTATATTCCTAAGTGATAATCAAGCCTTATTATGTACAATAAACTCATAATGAAGAATAAGTTTTTTCAAACAGACAAGGAAGGCTTTTGCCTTCCTTTTATACCGCTTCGATGTCTGATAAGTTTTCTTTAACAATATCAATTATATCGAGGGGTTTGTCTATTAAATAATCAGGCTTATATTTCATAAGCTCATCTAATGGAGATTCAGAGTATTTAACAGCACAGGTTAAGGTACCTGCATTCTTCCCGCATTGTATATCGAAACGGGAGTCCCCTACATATATGACATCCTCAGGTGATATATTCAAAATACCAAGGGCTTTATTTAAAGGTTCAGCATCCGGCTTGTGTTTTTCGGTATCATCAAAGGTTACTATCACATCCATAAATTCATATATATTAAACAGCTTTAATGCCCTTTCGGCGGTTTTTCTCATTTTTGATGTAACTATTCCCACCTTTATGCCCATGGCCTTTAATTCTTTAATTGTATCTTCCATTCCGACATATCTTTCTATCATCTCATCGTGAAAGGCCAAATTATGCTCCCTGTATACTTTTACGATATTGTCTGCTTCATCACCGCCAAAGCGCTTTGCAGTTTCTACAAGAGGTTCTCCAAAAGATGCGATAATCTCTTTATCTCCGGGATACCAGCCTAGAATCTTTTCCAAGGTATGCTTCCAGGATGATATTACCAAGTTATTTGTATTTATAACTGTTCCGTCCAAGTCATATAAAACTGCTTTAATCATATTTAAATCCTCCGAATTATATAAACTGAAATTTATAGACCACGATTATAACTAATTCATTATAGCATAAAATCTACAGAGCAAATTTCATGTTAAATTATTTCAAATGGCTGCGCCATTAAAAATAATTATATCATAAAGTGCCCTGAAAAAATAAGGTGGGATGAATTTTCATCCCACCTTATTTTCCCTGTCAGGCAGTTTAAATTACTTCAACTAAAGTTCAGCCATCAGTTTCGTAAATCCATAGTAATCGCAGTTTCCAGCTCTTTCTCCAATGCCTCCCAGGGTACAATCTATATATTCAGCACCTGCTGCTGCAGCTGCCGCGGAATTTGCTATGGCCATACCAAAATCGTTGTGAGCATGTATTTCTATATTTACATCAAATAATTGCTTTATCTTTTTAATTTCCGGGAATATCATAGAAGGTGTGGATATTCCCAGAGTATCAGCATACCTGATCATTTCAACCCCTTTGTTTTCACATAGGCTCAATATCTCAGCTATGAATATAAAATCTGCGCGGGTGGCATCTTCCATCCCCACAGAAACCTTAAAGCCTTCACGTTTTATAAACTCTATGCATTGACTGAGCTGTGAAATCACCCATCCCCTGCTTTTTCGAAGCTTTTGGATTATATGCATATCAGACGCGGGAGCAGATATATGGATAATATCAACGCCGCAATCCATTGAATGCCGTATATCCTCTATATTCAATCTGTTCCAGGCGGAAATTTTGCTGTTGAGCCCTAGCTTCATAATTTCCTTTATACTCTGCTTTTCTTCCCCGCCCATGGCAGGTATTCCAGCCTCTATTTGATAAATGCCCATGCTGTCCAAGTGTTTGGCTATTTTAATCTTTTCTTCAGCTTCATAGGCAATTCCGGCCTTCTGCTCACCGTCTCTTAATGTCGTATCCACAATTTTATACACCATTAAAACCACCTGCCTTATACCGCGCTGTTGTATTCTTCAATTATTTTAATGACATCCAAAAGCCGTATATCACCTTTTAGAGTTATGCTTTTCTCTCTTATCTTATCAAGTACCAGACGTATTTTATCGCTGTTTATAATATCCATATCCATTTCCTGAAGCTTGATAATCAAAGCTGCAGCACCTGAGTGCTTGCCAAGGACTATCTCTCTTTTCTTGCCTACCGTTTCAGGGAGATATGGCTCATATAAGGCCGGATTTTTATAAATACCATCCACATGAATGCCCGATTCACATTTAAAAATATCGCAGCCTAAAACAGGCTTTTGCTGGTGTATAAAGCTTCCTGTAATCTTTTGAAAGATGTGGGCAGCCTGGGGCAATATTTCTGTATCTGCTTCTATGTCTTTACCGTATATGACGATTGATGACATGATTAATTCTTCAAGTGCTGCCCACCCTCCACCCATACCTTTTCCGCAGAAGGAAGAAGTGACATAGTCCACCCCTGAGCCTATGCCTTCAATGCAGACAGCGCCGGCACAGTTAAAGGTATTTACCGGACTCAAATGAATTCTCTTCCGGAAGTTTTCCCTTATATATTCAAGGTGCTGCTTTACAAGATAAGGTGCCTGTTTGTAAAGCCCTTTCATCCTTATACAATCTATACTTGCTAAGTCAACATAATCATTGTTTTCTAAAATCATTACAGCATCTTTTAAGGTATTGCACTCTACCTCCAGTGTGGTAAATCCGTTAAAATACCGACAGTAATTGCTTTTCATAAATTCTTTGATGTTTTTTATATTAATTACTACATTTTCAAAACCATATTTACGGATTATTTTTACATCGTTAATATCCTCAGCTTTATATAAAAAGTCGGTCTTATCAGGAAATATATCAAAATAACCGACAGCACTTTTATCCAGTTCCTGAAAACCTGCGCCAACTGCTTCTATCATATGAGACAGGTTTTTTAAATCTTCCTTGTTTATATTAGCCGAAGACTTCAATATCTCTAATACGGTTCTGTCGATAATTTCAGTATTTTGAGGCAAGCTTCCCACCCCCATGCTTTTATAAACTATTAAAAACTATATAACAAGCCGTTCTACGGCATTTCCGTTTTCTATATGGCTTTCTACTATTTCTTCCACATCATCCGGGGTTACATTTCCGTACCAGGTGCCTTCAGGATAAATCACAATTATTGGTCCTTTATTGCATATTCCGAAGCATCCTGTGTTTGTTACCATAACCTCACTGCTTAAATCTCTTGAATCAATCTCTTCCATAAACTTTCCTACTATATCCACAGCATCTTTTGAAAAACAGAAACCTTTTTGCTGTCCGTTTACTCTGCAGCTGGTACAGACAAAAATGTGATATTTTGGAGATACCATAATAAATTCCTCCTTATAAATTAAGTTATTATATTTCAATAATAATTTCTTTTCTTCAGCAAGCCCTCATAAGCTCTACGGCCTTTTCTATTCCCTTGTTTATGCCTTCATACATCTGAAGTATCTTTATGCCCTTTTTCCCAAGCTTTTCCGTAGGTCCATGACCGGCTCTTAGGGCTAAAACCGCATTGCAGTCTTTTAAGGTATCTATTATTACTTCCATTTTATCTTCTTTATCATCGCACTCGGTATTTCCGCTGCAGTATTTGCCTATATCCCTCTTTTCAACAAAGCTTATTCTGCCTTGAGTAAATTCATAAATATAAAATTCTTCAGCATGGCCGAAATGCTGGTCAATATTTATTCCGCTCTTTGAAGCTATTGCAAATCTATAGGATACATTGCTTAACACTTCATCATCTTTCTTATTTGATGTATCTTTATCGGTATTGCAGCCATTGCATCTGAATTCAATGGACCTGTCCTGAGACAAAGTGCCTATGGCATCTGCCCTGCATTGCTTGCAGTGATACATCTGCTTTAAATCGACCTCACACTTCTTTCTCATGTCGTTAAGCTCCACCTGACTTACAAGGGGCATATTTTCGAATTTGCTGCCGGATGCCGGAATCATCTGCATTATATTTGTAATGAAGGCACCGCATTCCTTTACTTTTTTGACTACTTCAGGTATATGAGCATCATTCACACCTTTTACCATAACTATATTTACCTTGCATACAATGCCTTTAGATGCAAGATAAGTCAGTCCCGATAATTGGTTCTGAAGAAGTATTGAAGCACCCTCCTCACCTGTTAAGGTTCTTCCGAGATAATTTATTCTATTATATAGCCTAGCTCCGATTTCAGGATCCACGGCATTGATGGTAATTGTAACGTGGGTTATGCCTAAATCAATTAAGTCCTGACAATAGAATGGGAGCATAAGCCCGTTGGTCGACAGACAGAATGTAATTGAAGGATCCTCCTTTTTAATGAGCTCGATGGACCTTCTGGTCTCTTCATAGTTTGCCAGAGCATCTCCCGGGCCGGCTATGCCTAAAACCGTCAAATTAGGCACCTTTTTCTTTACGGCCTTGAATTTTTTAAGAGCTTCTTCGGGAGATAAAACTTCACTTGTGACCCCCGGCCTGCTCTCGTTTGGGCAATCATATTTCCTGCTGCAGTAATTGCAGGTTATATTGCAATTGGGAGCTACGGGAATGTGCATTCTGGCACAATCATGAGCTGACTTATCATAGCAGGGATGGCTCATGGTTTTTTCATTAATTGACTTTTCAGCTGTTTGCTTACTATCTTCTTTATAATAATTTTCGTACATCTCTTCCCTGTATGTCCTCTCTTTTCTTGAGAGGATGCTGTTTGCTGTTTCATCTATAAGGCTCATGGTGCCTGTATACCCTGTATAGCATTTTCTCTGGCCGCCTACCCTGTCATGTATGGGAAAGCCTACCCTGATAAGTTCAATCCCCTGTTTTTCTTCTATCCTTCTGCCGTCAGAATTTCCTATCATGATATTTGCCTTCAGCTCCAGTGCATATTTTTCAATGGTTTCAAAATCCGTATCATCAAGAATTACTGGTTCTTCATGGAGCATTTTGCTTAAATCATTAAAAAGGTGATTAAAGCTTTTATTTTCTGCCCCGCTTGCAATTAAAACAGGATTTATGCCGTTCTCCGCACATAATTGTGATATCGCATAGCATTGCTCCCCATCCCCGTAAACAACAGCTCTTCCTTCCCCGTTATATTTGTGGGAATCAATCATGGCATCTAAGAGCCTGCCCCTTTCTTTCAAGTATTTTTGAGGGATGGACTTTTTGCTCAGCATGGACAAAAGCTCGATAAACTCATCAGTGTTTCTCAACCCTGTGGGAATTGTGCATTTATATAACGGAACACCGAATTTATCCTTAAGATATTGTCCGGGGGAAAGACTGTCGTCAACAGTCATGCCCATTTCAATGGTAAATGCGGCGCCTCCCATGTCCCTTATGTCCGATACTTTACATCCTCCTTTAGGAACATGATTGTATTCATTGGTAAAGGGGGCGTCCAAGGTTTCGGATACGTCGGGAAGCAATATATAATCAACTGAAAAATCCTCCAGCATCCTTTTTATTTCTCTTATGTCCCCGGGATTCAAGTTTGCCGCTATGACATTTACCCTGTTATTTGGAAGGGTTTTAACCGCGAGGTTTTCAACTATGGAACGCAAGGCGCTGTAATACCCTTCAGACTGAGTACCGCCGTAACCAGGTGTGGACACGGGAATAATCTTTATTTTTTTAAGCTCGGGCTGTTCTTCATACATCTCTGCTACAATCCTTTTTATATCCTCACCTATGGTTTCGGCAAGACATGTTGTCATGACTCCTATGACCTCGGGCTTATATACCGAAACCACATTTTTTATACCTTTTTTAAGGTTTTCAGAACCTCCGTATATCGTACCTTTCTCACTCAAGGAAGTAGATGCAATATCTATTGGTTCATTGTAATGAGTTGCCATATGCCTTCTTATATAAGTGCTGCAGCCCTGGGAGCCGTGGAGTATGGTCATGGAATTCTCTATTCCCTTAAAGGCCATGACCCCGCCCATGGGCATACACATTTTGCATGGATTTACATTTAAATTTACAAAGCTTCTTGCCATAACCATTCACTCCCTTTCCTCTCGTTCTTTATGATGTTCCATACAGGGCTGTTGGCACTTTGATGTATCTCCCTGGCAAAATTCACCGCTCCTTCAAAACCGCACAAGGGATGTTTCCTCTCATGGTTGTGGTCACAAAAAGCCGCTCCCAATTTATATGCCAGAGGCCGCTCCTTTACCCCTCCAACCAGAATATCCACATCCTTTTCCTTCATGAATTTTTCAAGTTCATAAGGGTTGGTATCGTCTAAAACTACCGTACCTTCATCGGATATCTCTCTTATGATTTCATAATCTTCCGGCTTTCCTGTCTGGGTCCCTACAATTGCAGTGTTTATTCCAAGGTCGTTAAACTGCTTTATCAAGGATATAGCCTTAAAGCCTCCTCCAACATATATAGCCGCCTTTTTGCCTTTAAGCTTCATTCTAAAATAATCAAGGTCTTCTTTAACCTTCTTTTCTTCATTTTTGATTAAAAGAAGGGCTTTGTTATATGCATCTTTGTCCCCTAATGAATCTGCTATGGCTAAAAGGGACCGTTTTGTATCCTCCAGACCGAAAAAGCTTATTTTTATATAAGGAATTCCATATAACTCCTCCATTCTTTTTGCAAGGTAAACCATGGAACCTGCACACTGGACGATGTTAAGCCTTGCTTTGGGTGCGTTTTTAAGCTCCTCATAGCTTGAGTCTCCTGTGATTTTTGAAACTATATTTATGCCCATTTTCTTAAGGTATTCTGTTAATATCCATATTTCCCCTGAAAGATTAAAATCTCCGAGATAATTGATTCCATCAACCTTTCCTTTTTTCTCATTTCCGAACAGGGTAACCAAAGCTTCACAGGCTGCCTTGTATCCCATGGATTTGTGCCCGGCAAAGCCCGGTGATTTGACGGGAATTACTCTTATGCCGTATTTTTTCTCAGCCGTTCTGCATACGGCATCAACATCATCACCGATTACTCCCACTATACATGTGGAATATATAAATATTAATTTCGGAGAAAATTTTTCCATTATCTCATCGATGGCCGAGGCCAGTTTTTTCTCTCCTCCGAAAATTATATCCCTTTCTCTTAAATCCGTTGAAAAGCTGTTTCTGTAAACTTCCTCGCCGCTGCTTAGGCTGCCTCTTATATCCCATGTATAGCTGGCACACCCTATAGGCCCATGTACTATATGAAAAGCGTCGGTTATAGGATTTAAAACAACCCTGGCACCGCAGTATACACAGGCGCGCTGGCTTACAGAACCGGATACGCTCTCTTCATCACACATCACTGTGCCTTTTTTGCCATTTTTAGAATTAATAAAAATAAATTTTTCTCTTTCAGCGATGGGAACTGTATTGTTCATTGAGCAGCCTTTTGCTTCATCGCTTCCACATTTCATATAATCATCTCCTTGATTAATGTTAGGGGACACTCCTTCTCTTTTTGAGAAGAAGCTCTGGGAAGTCGAAGGAATGTCCCCAACTTATTAAACGACACATCTCCTTTTATTAGCACGAGTCTGGGGTAGGCTTAAGATATGTCCCCAACTTATTAAGGGACACTCTTTTTGTCCCTAACTTAATGCATAAGGACACACCCCTCCTTTTACTAACCTTCTTTGGTATTCAAAGGAATGTGAGAGGTATGTCCCTATGACTAATGGTATTATTATGGATTTCTATCTTTAGATTGCTTGCTTACATTACAAGTTCGAAGTCCTCCTCGGCACATTCGCGGTCCATCTTGTCTAATATGGCATTGGTTATCATCTCAACTAGCCTTATAGCTCCCATATAGCCTGTTGCCGGCAGATAGTGATGCGCATATCTGTCTAAGATTGGGAATCCGAATCTTACAAAGGGTACGTTTTCAGCCCTTGCTACGTATTTACCGTGTGTGTTTCCCATTAACAGATCCACCGGCTCATTTTTCATCCACTGATGGAGCTCAAACAAGTCTCCGGCATTTTTAACAGTGCTTCCCTTTACTCCTGCATTTTTGAGCATTTCTTCCACTTCGGCGTTGAAACCGTCTCCGGGAGTACCGGTCAGTACATATTTAGGAATCATTCCTAAGCTTAATACGAACTCTGTCATGGCGGTTACTGTATCCGGGTCTCCGAATATGGCGACTTTTTTATCATGGAGGTAGTGGTGTGAATCAAGCATCAAGTCAACCAGCTGCCCTCTTTCCTCTTCTATATAGTCAGGAATATCTTTACCTGTAAGCTTAGACAGTGCCATTAAGAACTGATCCGTTGCATCAATGCCTATGGGAGTTCTTAAAACGCTTAAAGGGACCTTGCATTTCTTTTCTAAGGATATGGCTCCTGCCGCTGATGCAAATTTTCCAAGGGCAAGGGTATGATAGGAATTTCCTGCATCAACTATTTCTTCAATCTTTGTGCCGCCTTTGGGATACATATTAAATTCACCGGTCATAGGAGAATCCAATACTCCGCTGGTGTCCGGAAGCATTATGAAGGATAAACCCATGGATAACAGCAGCCTTTTTATTTCTTTCATATCTCCCGGGCTTATAAAGCCGGGGATAACGGTGATTTTTCCATTAGGCTTGCCTGAATTTACCGACAGATAATCAACCATCCCTTTAACCATCCCCGAAAAACCTGTAATATGGGAGCCGACATAGCTTGGAGTGTTAGCATGAATAACAAACTTTCCTTCCGGAACTTCCGACTGCAGTATAATTGTCTTTAAATCGTCACCTATGGTTTCTGAAAGACAGGTTGTGTGTACTGCGATTATTTCAGGATCATATATTGTAAAAATATTTTTTATAGCTGTCTTTAAATTGCTACCTCCTCCGAATACCGAGGCGCCTTCTGTGAATGAGCTCGTGGAAGCCATTACAGGGTCCTTAAAATGCCTGGTAAGCTGCATCCTGTGATATGAACAGCACCCTTGTGAACCATGGCTGTGAGGAAGGCACTTGTGTATGCCTAAAGCTGCATACATGGCGCCTATTGGCTGACAGGTCTTTGCCGGGTTGATTCTAAGGGCACTTCTTTGTGATACTTCCTTTGGCGTTAAATTTAGCATGCTTCTCCCTCCTCTTCCAATGTACCTTCAATCATGGGTTCAGTTTTCCACGGAGGCGTTACATATTTCCATGCCGGCGTGTATACCCCTGCAGCCACATCCCTTGCAAAAACCAGCGCCCCTTTGAACCCTGCATAAGGACCGGAGTAATCATAGGAATGGAGCTGTTTTGACATTACACCCATTTTTTGAACCACATATTTATCCTTTATACCCGAGAAGAACATATCCGGCTTTAATATTTTTATAAATTCTTCGGTTTCATAATGGTTCAAGTCATCTATTATTACGGAATTTTTGTTCATTGCCTTGATAATACCGCCGTAATAGCTTAATGGTATTTCTTTTTTGAGCTTCTCATATCTTTCCTTGGATAGAATAACTCTGTAGTTTTTCTCATCCTTTTCCACCTTAATCTCTTCAATGTTCTTATTATCAGCGTCGGTTTTTATTGTAGATATTACTTCCCTGCCCTCATAGTCATCCCTGTGGGCAAATTCGTAACCGGAAATTATTGTTTCAACACCCAAATCCTTCAATAATTCCTGATAGTGGTGGGACCTGGAACCTCCTACATAAAGGAATGCCGTCCTTCCCTGAAGTTTCTCTTTATAATATTCCATCTGGCCTTCAATATCAGCCAGTTCTTCTTTAATGACTTCCTCGGTCTTTTCTATGAGCATATCGTCACCAAAGTAATTAGCAAGGTATCTTAAGGTTTCAATGGTGCTCTTTACACCTATGAAATTTGCCTTAATCCATGGGATACCGTATTTTGTCTCAATCATTTCTGCAATATAGTTAATTGACCTGTGGCACTGTACAAGGTTTACATCTGCTTTATGGGCATTCTTTATATCTTCATAGGAACCGTCGCCTGTCATTATGGCAATGATGTTATACCCTATTTTATCCAACACTCTTTTAATTTCCCAGCCGTCACCGCCTATGTTATATTCACCAAGAATATTGATGGAATATTTTTTAGGCTTCATATCTCCTATGCCTATAACATGCTTCATCAGGTTATTATTGGCTATGTGGTGGCCTGCTGACTGGCTGACGCCTTTATATCCTTCACAGCTGAAAGCCAAAACCTGTATGCCGTATAGCTTTTGGGCTTCGGCTGCCACAGCGTTTATATCATCACCTATAAGACCTACAGGACATGTGGCCGAAATTGTAATTGCCTTTGGATTGAATAGCTCCACAGCTTCTTTGATAGCCTGCCTTAATTTTTTTTCTCCTCCAAATACTATATCGCTTTCCTGCATATCCGTTGAAAAGCAGTATTCCAGGAAGTTTTTTTCGCCATCAATCACCTTGGCTTTATTTCTTCTTGTGCCCCAGGCATAATAAGAGCATCCTATGGGCCCGTGTACTATGTGAACCATGTCTTTTATAGGCCCCAATACAACGCCTTTGCAGCCTGCATAGCAGCATCCCCTATTTGTGATAATACCCGGTATGGTTCTGGTATTTGCAGTAATTTCCGGAACTTCATCTTCATTTTCCTTTATAATGATGTGCTCTTTCCTTGACTTAAAGACCTTAGCAGGATATTTTTCAAGAGCCCTTTCTACGACTTTTTTCATTAATTTCACCTCTCTTATTTTTACAATGCCAGTTCGTTTTTCTCGCCTGTTCTCACTCTTACTGCTTCTACAACATCTGTAACAAATATTTTTCCGTCTCCCGGGCTTCCTGTCCTGTTAACTTCAATCAGTGTATTCACAACTTTTGACACTTCATCATCCTTGACTATGATCGACACCATTCTTTTAGGAATAAGCCTGTGCATCTCGGAAAGCTCTGCCGCCAGTTTTGATGATTTGAACTCGTCTAGAACTATTACATCCTCCAGTATTGAAAAATCAACTTTTCTTTTTCCCCTGCCCATTACTTTTCTGCAGTTAAAGGAGGAAAATCCCTGCTTCATTAAAGCTTCCTTTGTTTTGTTTATCATGTTCATTCGGATTATAGCCATGACTTCCTTCATGTGCAATCCCTCCTACAGTCCTTTGCTTCCGGAGCTTATAGTATATGCCTCCAGTACTTCCGATACGAATATCTTACCGTCTCCAAAGGCTCCTTTTTCACCTGTTTTTGCATTTCTCATTATTATACTTAACACATCATCCTTTTCTTCGGTCTTTACAACCAGCATTATCATTTCTTTGGGAATCTCATCATAGTGAATATCCCCAACCTTCATACCTCTTTGCTTGCCTCTTCCTACCACATCCATTTTTGTTACTGCAGGAAAGCCTGCATCAGACAGTTCAGATAAGACATGGTCCACTTTTTCAGGTCTTATTATTGCTTTTATCATCAACATAAAATTCACTCCTTTTTAATATTAGGCATCCAGAATTCCATATTCCATCATGAGCTGTTCCAATCTATCCTGAACCATAGGCTTTGGAATTACAAACATATCGTTGCCGTCTATTGCCTTCGCAAGGTTTCTGTATTCATCGGCCTGAGTTTCTTCCGGAGCAAAATCGATAACCGTCTTTCTGTTTATTTCTGCTTTCTGTACTATATTGTCCCTAGGTACGAAGTGAATAAGCTGTGTGCCCAGTTCCTTTGCGAAAGCTTCCAAAAGCTCCCTTTCATTATCAACCTTTCTGCTGTTGCATATGATGCCGCCTAATCTTGTTCCTCCGGTATTAGCATATTTTGTAACACCCTTTGATATATTGTTGGCTGCATACATTGCCATCAATTCTCCCGATGCAACTATATATATCTCTCTTGCTTTGCCTTCACGTATGGGCATTGCAAATCCTCCGCATACAACGTCGCCCAATACGTCATAAAATACGTAGTCTAAGTCTTCTTCATATGCACCCAGCCTCTCAAGCATGTTTATTGAAGTTATGATACCTCTTCCTGCACATCCGACGCCCGGCTCGGGACCGCCTGATTCAACGCATTTTATATTGCCGAAACCGTTTTTAAGGATATATTCAAGCTCTATATCTTCTCCTTCGTCCCTTAATGTATCAAGAACCGTCTTTTGTGCAAGTCCTCCTAAAAGAAGCCTTGTTGAATCAGCTTTAGGATCACATCCTACTACCATTATCCTTTTACCCATCTCAGCAAGTCCTGCCGTAAGATTCTGAGTAGTCGTTGATTTGCCTATTCCACCTTTACCATAAATAGCTACCTGTCTCATAATACTGCCTCCTTTAAATAAAGTATTTTATTATTCATCTTCAATAAAAAAAGTGTGATAAAAATTATGTAACTAATTTATCACACTGAATCATCATTTTTGTATGTCCACGATATACAAAATAGAGGCTTTTAATTTGTTCATTAATTAATACCTAAGAATCTTTTTATTTTAAATGCCAGCCTTAATATAAACAACTGGTTAACGTTATCAAAGTTATATCCTAATATCTCCTGGATTTTTGCCAGCCTGTACTTTAGAGTATTCCTGTGAAGAAACATTTTCTTTGAGGTATTGGATATATTTTCATCCTCGTCCAAGTAAATTTCCAGGGTGGATAATAAGTCTGAATTATTGTTTTTGTCATATTTTATCAGAGGCTCTACGGCATCATAATATATACTTTTTAGTTCATCCGTATCCTGAATCTTGAAAAATAATCTGTATACACCAAGCTCTGCATAGCTTCTAACGGTATTTACCTTATTACAGGCTCTTATTATTTTAAGGCTTTTATTTGCTTCCATAATACTTCTTTTAAACTCATTCAAGCGGTTGCAGCAATTTCCTATACCTATGCTGACTGTAAAGCCTGAGATTTTCTTTGAAACCTCTTTGCATATATCCTCGCATATGCCCCGAACCTCAGCTTCACTTCCTGCCTCATCCAGAACAGGTATCATAAGCACAAAGGAATCGCTGTCAATAAAGTACAAAATTCTTTTGTTGAATCTTGTTGTCACTTCCTCTATTATCCGCATTACATTCCATTTTATCTTCATGATATCCGACTCATCCTCTATTTGTTTCTCAAACAAATAATTGGAGAATCCGTCGATATCAACAATGACACCCCTGTAAATCCATTTGGGGCGGTAACCAAAAAAAACCGCCATTTCAACAAGGTCTTCCGAATACCTGTCCAGCATAAGCCCCTTCATGAAATCGTTCATGGAATCCATTTTCTTTTTATCATCCATTATCCTCTGGCAAATGGCCTGGATGATGAACATTATATTGTTTTCATAAGGAGTTTCAAATATAGGAAACTGTAATTTATTTGCAAGCTCCAGCACTTCTTTCGGAAGCCTTTCGATATAAGGTCCTATTCTTATGACCATACCTGATGATTTTTTCTTATCCAGTTCGTCAATAATGTGCACTAGATCCTGTGTAATATCATTAAATCCCGCACCTGTCATAAAAACAAGTTCTCCCTCCATTACGCTCTCGTTTATGACGGGCAGTTCAAGGACATGTACCCAGGACAGCCTCCTGTCCAATCCGCTTTCACCAGCTAAAAGCCTGAAATTTTTTAATTGAGGTAGATTTAAAATGCTCCCGATTGTAATATGCATCTTTGCCTTTCACTCTCCTAAAAATAATGTGAAATAGTCAACTTCTTCCTCATCTGCATAGAGTAAAATGCGTTGTATAGGCTGCGTTTAAGCTGTTAATTTAAGTTAAAGCCATAAAATAAAAAAAACGCCTCAAAATTAGATTTTGAGACGTCTTTGCCTCTAAGTGTTGATTATATTAATATTATTAAGATATATTACCACACTGCAAGATTTATGTAAATAGAAATAAAAAAATTTACATTTTAGAATGATTAGTTGCTATTATCTTGTAGGCAATATCTCCAGCCAGTACCCATCCGGATCATTTATGAAATAAATGCCCATATCCTTGTTTTCAAAGCATATACAGCCCATCTTCTTATGATGCTCGTATGCTGCCTTTATATCATCCACTCTGAATGCTATGTGAAATTCATTATCCCCAAGGTCATATGGCTCTTTCCTGTCCTTAAGCCAAGTCAATTCCATTGTATGATGGCTATGACCGTCTCCTATAAATACTAGAGTGAAATCTCCGCTTTCAGGGCTTATTCTCCTTACTTCAGTCAACCCTAAAGCTTCTTTATAAAAAGCCAGGCTTTTATCCAAATTAAGAACATTTATATTGTTATGCTCAAATCTGAATTCCATGTTAATCTCCTTCCAAATTCTTTTATTTAATTATATACTAAAATGTATAATTATATCAAAGGCTGTGGGAATATTTTATTAATGATTCTTGAATTTGTATATAATATTTGTAAGGTGGTATACATTATGAAAAAGAAAAACATAAAAATCTATTACCTATATAACAGCGGCTTTACTGTTGAAACGGAAAATTGCTTTCTTATTTTTGATTATTTCAAGGACTCGGTGTTAAAGGGAGAAAAAAGTATTTCAAATGGTGCCATAGGAGAAGATGACTTAAGGATTGATAAAAAAATATTTGTTTTTTCATCTCACAGCCATGCTGACCATTTTAACAAAGTAATATTAAAGTGGCAGAATATAAGGCCGGATATTACCTATATATTAAGCAGTGATATAAAATTGGGCTATGCAAAAGAAAATATAAAATACCTATCTCCCTATGAAGAGATAAACCTTGGTGATATAATTATAAAAGCTTACGGTTCAACGGATATAGGGGTATCCTTTTATATATTGGCTGACGGAGTTTCCATATTCCATTCCGGTGACTTAAATTGGTGGTATTGGTGGGATGATACCCCCGAAGAAATAGAAAAGGCGGAAAAGGCATTTAAGGAAGAGATTGAAAAAATCAAGGGAAATAAAATAGACATAGCCTTTTTCCCGGTGGACCCAAGATTAGAACACAATTATTCAAAGGGCGGGGAATATTTTATTAAGGAAATTACACCTTCATATTTTATACCCATGCATTTTGGAGTCACATATGAAATAACGGAAAAATTCGCACATTTGATGAAGGACTCCCCGGTAAAGGTACTGAAATTATCCAGGAGAGGCCAGGAAATGATATTATAAAATTTAAATTTCCTGGACATTTTCCGATTATACAGGCTTATGATAAGATTGGAGATGAATTTATGATAAAAAGCCCAAAGGATGCAAAAGTTGTGGTGGGTATGTCCGGGGGGGTAGACTCCTCTGTCGCCGCTCTTGTTTTAAAGGAACAGGGCTATGACGTAATGGGCATATTCATGAAAAACTGGGATGAAAAGGATGAATTCGGATACTGCACCGCAGCTGAAGATTATGAAGATGTAAGGGCAGTTTGCGACCAAATCGGCATACCCTGTTATACCGTAAACTTTGAAAAAGAATATTGGGACAGAGTGTTCACATATTTTCTTGATGAGTATAAAAAGGGCCGCACACCCAATCCTGATGTAATGTGCAATAAAGAGATTAAATTCAAGGCCTTTTTGGAGCATGCGTTAAAATTAGGTGCAGATTACCTCGCCACAGGACATTATGCACAGATTGATTTTAAGGATGATGAATACCGGCTCCTTCGCGGTGTTGATTCAAATAAGGACCAGACATATTTTTTATGTACCTTAGGACAAAATCAGCTGTCTAAAACATTGTTTCCCATAGGTCACCTTACAAAGCCTGAGGTTCGTGAAATAGCCCTCAGGGCCAATCTTAAAACTGCAAAAAAGAAGGACAGCACCGGCGTATGTTTCATAGGCGAGAGGGATTTTAAAGAATTTTTAAGCCACTACCTTCCTGCCAAAGGCGGGGATATCAAAACCCTAGCCGGGGATGTCGTAGGCCATCACGACGGCCTTATGTACTATACATTAGGCCAGAGAAAAGGGCTGGGTATCGGCGGCTCAGGAACGGGGGAACCTTGGTTTGTTGTGGATAAGGACCTTGAAAAAAATATACTCTACGTCGTTCAGGGGGATCAACCTTCTTTATATTGCAAAGGCCTTGAAGCCGCTGATCTGCACTTTGTAAGTGGCAGACAGCAAAATCAGGAATTTCATTGCACTGCAAAATTCAGATACAGGCAAAAGGATCAGGGAGTAACTGTATTTTTAAAGCCTGATAATGCCTGTGAAGTGGTTTTTGACAATCCCCAAAAAGCCATAACCCCTGGCCAGGCAGTAGTCTTTTATAAGGATGAGGTATGCATGGGGGGTGGAATAATCAACAGACAGATAAAATAAAGTTTCTTAAAAAGCTTAAATACTGTGACAATAAGGAGTTGGATAGCAAATGAACAAGTATCGTGTCTGGCTGCTGCTGGTTTTATGTAATTTATTCTGGGCAGGTAATTATGTATTGGGAAAATATATTGTGGCAGAGATGACACCCCTCTGGCTGACATTTTCCCGCTGGTTTATAGCCTCACTCTTATTGCTTATAATTGCATATTTTACTGAAAAACCAAGTTTCAGCGCAATAAAAAAAGAGTGGTTTTTACTTTTAATCATGGGCGTTTTAGGAGTGATATGTTATAATCTTATACTTTATTCTGCCTTAGACTATACATCCTCAACAAATGCCTCTATGATAAATTCATTAAACCCGGGAATTATGGCGGTATTTTCGGTGATTTTCTTGAAAGAAAAATTTTCTCCCCTTCAGGCTTCAGGAGTAGCTGTTTCTTTAATAGGCGTATTTGTAATACTCACTCAAGGCAATTTAGATAAAATATTTGAAATAAACTATAATAGGGGAGACCTATTGATGCTCCTTGCGATTTCAATATGGACAGCCTACTCCGTTATAGTAAAAAAGCTGAAATTTGTTCCTCCTATAACTGCAACGGCTGTGTCCTCCCTATTTGCCGTTATTATACTTTCTCCCTTTGCCATAGCGGAGGGTATTGATTTTACAAAGATAAGCTCAACTGCTATTTTAGGAATTATCTTTTTAATATTCTTTCCCTCGGTATGCTCATTTATATTCTGGAATATTTCAATACGTGAAATAGGTGCCAGTAAAGCCGGAGTATTTTTAAACTTAATACCCGTTTTCACTGTAATAATAACATTATTTTTAGGACAGGACCTTTCAATGTCTCAAATTATCGGCGGCCTTTTAGTTTTTGCCGGGGTATATGTTACGACAGGTGCACTGGATAAAAAATTGGTAAATAAGGGACAATAAGAACTACCCAAAAGGTAGTTGTAAAATGATAAGGGACAGCTCATCTTAAAATGGGCTGCCCCTTTTTCTTTATTCTTAGACCAGCAAGTTCAGGTAGAATCTGAACATTTCATCATCATAGCCCTGGAAATTTGCCTTTGCGAATTCAGGAGTGTAAGGATATTTTCCCTTGAATTCTTCCCAATCAAAAATATATTTTGATTTAACAGGCGCAGGCTCCAATTTGAAGCCTTCGCTGTTTAACGGTGTTCCAAAGCTTTCTCCCGCATTTTCATATACCGCATAATCGCGTACAAATTCAGCTAAGGCGATATAATTTTCCATATTGATATCTTTGTACACAAGAGCACCTTTATCAAAGCCGAATAAATATCCGCCGCCGGGCATCATGATATCAAGTATCTCTTTTGCTTTATCAATAACCTGCTGTTTTGTTCCTGTCTTTATTAAATTAATAGGATACAAACCTGATATGATATATTTCTTACCAAGCTTATCTTTTATAGTCTGAGGATCACCATATTCAAAACGCAAAATTGTGCCTGCAGGCAATTCAGTCAAAAGGTCTAAATATCTCATCCAGTCATGCTCGCAGAATGCATTGACACGTGCTCCTGCCGCTGCCAGCTGTTCCACCATCTTTTTGTATGTGGGAAGCCATACGTCAACGACATCTTTTTCCCTCATAAATGTAGGCATATGCAATGGCGTCGAAACAATTCCCTGAGGAGACGGTTTAGCGGGCATAGCATATTTTAACATCAGAGGGTACAGTGCTTCACAAGCTTCTTTAACTTTGTTTCTGTTCCTTCTTATATCCTTTGAAATTCCTGAAAAACTTCTTAACTGGTCAGCCAGGAAATCATAAGGAGCTGCTCCAAAGCCTGCTGATCCTCTTGGCGGTCCCGGGTAATACCCTTTTTCTTCCGTAGCTTTTTGAACAATTGCTCCTATTGCCGCTGCATTGTCCCTTAAAGCAGCCTGAGCCATGGGTATAACCTTTGATGTAGACGCCGTGTTATTTGAATCAAGAGCTTTATATTGTCTGGGGATTACCCTTTCCAGCAAGCAGGCATATGGGTCTTCAATGAGAGCGTCATAATCTTCCTCCAGCATGCCCACAACCTCGGGATGCTGCATTAATCCGCTGCCGCCCATAACAAATGACTGAGAACCTAATATTTGATAAAAAGAAGGTATTCTGGTGGCAACTCCGGCTCCTGCTAATGGGCTTACATCGGAATACAATTCGTTTGTTACCTTTTCATGAGCTTCGGCTAGCTGCGAATAATCAAACTGTACATTAAAAATATTCTTTCCGCTGTATTCAGCCAGCATATTAAGAGACATTCTCATAGCGTCTACCGGCAATCTTTTAGGCAATTTGTTGTTGTAGAAATCATCATATAACGATATTCTTTCTTCCTGAAGCTTCTTTACTTCGTTATTATCCATCATTACCCTCCTATTTTACTTTACATCCACTGTCATAAAAAATTCTGTGCTCTTGATTATTAAACCCAACCCTGGCAAATTTTAACGCCTTCAGCTGCGTTAGTTGTGAATGCATCTGCTCCTATCTGTGCGCATGCTTCCTTTGTAACAGGGTTTCCACCGATTATAATCTTAACACTGTCTCTTAATCCTGCTTCTTTAAGAGCATCTACAGTATCCTTCATGGCTTCAAGTGCAAGCGTTAATACTCCGCTCATACCAACTGCCACAGGTTTTACTTCTTTTACTTTTTCAACAAATGCGCTGGCAGGCTGGTCTATGCCGAGGTCAATAACTTCAAAGCCTGCTGCTTCACACATGCTCTTGAATATGTTCTTGCCTATGTCATGTAAATCTCCGGCAACTGTTCCAAGTACTATTGTACCGGATTTTGCAGCACTTCCGCTTCCCAATACAGGTTTTAAAGTGTTTATTGCATTTGTCAAAAGCTCTCCTGCAAAAATAAGGTCACCTACGAAGTATTCTCCTTTTTCATACAGATCACCTACAATTGACATACCGCTCTGGCAAGCTGCTACCACTTTTTGAGCATCCTCTTCCGATGGATTTGAAGCCACAAATTCATTCAGCACCTCAAGCACCTTTTCTTCATCCAATTCTCCTACTGATGTTGTCAAAGCTTTTAAGTCGACCATTATTATTACCTCCTTTTATTACTTTATAGTTAAATAAAATACCCCACCCCCTTTAAACGGAAGTTTAGTATGTTATTTTTATATGGATACGTTTTAAGGGTAAGTTTAATTCCTGATCTGATAAATATTAGAATAGAATGCTGGAATGCAAGTTGTCCAATTTAAAAACAAAAGTTTGGAATTTATGATTTGAGTCTAACTAATACAGCAACTGAATTATTAAAGGTTTTTTAATAATTCAGTTTTTTTTTGCATTATTATGTCGTTATCATTTTACACAAAAAGAATACCATCTTTTGTAAGTATTGTCAACGCATTTTACATTACAGATCTTGCCCTGACCTGTTTATTTTCCCCCTGGCAACGGAAGCAAATATACCTGCTATGCACAATACCGTGAGTATAGAAAAGGTGACTTTGACTGCACCTATAAAAGCCGTCTGATTGCTTGCATTTATTGATTCATTTCCCATATATAGAGCCATTATGAGAGATGTAATTCCCAGGCT
>NZ_LKET01000020.1 GCF_001317355.1 Oxobacter pfennigii | reverse complement strand
TTCCCTGCTGGCAGGCAGCTACTACCGCCTGAGCCTCTTCTTCAGTTGGCCCTGCTGCCGTAAAGTCTTTAAGCATCTCCAATACCTTTTCCTCGTCAAGATCTCCCACTGCCTGAGTCAGCAACTTCAGGTCCATAATGTATACTTCCCTTCATCTTTATTTCAAAAGCTGTAGTTTTACATCTTTTGATAGTATACAATTACTGCTTTTTTTGCCTGATTTCCTTTGACTTATCTTCTTCTTTTTGCACTATCCTGTTCTGTTGAAGTCTTTGGGTCGGTGAGGGGCCGGGAGAGGCGGGAGAGGGGACAGTTCAGTCACACATGCCATCCTACATAAATTGAAGAGAAGTTATCAACTGAATATGTTTTCAAGGAATTTATCTAAGCCTAAGAAGCTTTATTGGAGGTACATTTGTGCGCATAATACCAGCGAGAGCAGAGCGATACTGCCGCCAATATAGAGTTTATAGATGAAAAAGCTGATTACACTATGTTGGTCATGTTGTATAAAGCCTTGGAATAATTCTTTATGAGAAACTGTTTATCTATTGTATCTATTGCATCCCCAGTTCTTTTATCGGCGGTTTTCTTATAAATTTCGTTGTTCCTGTAGTATTCACCGTTCTCCAGTTGAAATTACTGAACGGTAAATAAGCGCCTAAATAGCCTTTTTTAGCGGTGCAGCTGCCTACCAATTTCCAATATGAATGCTCACCTTGCCGTTGTCAAAGCCCTGGCTATGACAAACAGCTGCTGATATGCTTCTGTAAAATTAAAGCCTCCTTCTATGGAGGCTTTAATTTTACATCTGAGCTAAAAACACCACCATGGCTGCTAAAAACTCATTTCTGGATTTATCATCCGGCAGGAATGCCAATGTCTTTATAACCTCATTCCATCCTTCCGGCCATGTGTTTAATTTCACATCATCATTCATTTTTATCTCCTCCTATCCCCTGTAATCCCGGACAAAATCAGTAACAGCCAGCAGGTTCTCACGTTTACAGTCGTATCTGAAGGACATCATCTTATTCTGGCTGAATATATATCCTCCATCCCGGCCTAATTCATCCACAAGTTTCTTTGCATAGTCTATGCAGGTCTGTGGATCTGAATTTCCAAGCAAATCTGCCGGCATGCCGCCGGCAATGCAGATATTGGGCAGCTTTTTCCTTAATTCAAATACATCGTCCAATTCCGTATGTATAACCACATGCCCTTTAGGAATATCCTGAAAATATTCATAGAACTGGAGCATTGTGCTCTCTGCAAAAATATATATTGTCTTGTCAGTTTCTACAACCTTATCAATTATCTTTTTAAATATAGGCCAGTAAATTTCACCAAACTGTTTCGGGCTTAAAATACTGTGGGCTAAAAGCCCTGAAAATGCATCAAAGGCAGCCGTTTCACTTTTTGGTCCTTCCAGTGCCGACAGCGAGGGCTTTACAAAAACTTCATATAGGGAATCTATTGTTTCCATAAGCTCTTTCTTATTCCTTCTTATATCGAAGGATAAGCCCTTGATTCCCCTGAGAAAATTAAACAGCATTTCAAAGGGATGCAGCATATTTCCCTGTATATTCATCATTGAAGGAATCTGATAATCCTTTAAGAACTTTTCACCGATTCTCCTGTTGTAATCGCTGAATGCCAGAAACTCATTTGTGGTATTTTGAATGAGCTCCAGCGCCCCTTCTTCATTAAGCTTTTTATATTTTCTGGGCATAATTTTTGTCCATATGAACTTCAACGGATTTTCAGCAAATTCAGGATACTCTTCAGCTTCCAGGTATACCTGATCATCGATATTTAAGACTTCCTTTTCATCATCTATTATATAATGATATCCGCCAAGAGAGTTTGTAACTTTTACAGGATTTCTTGTACCTAAATCCATGTAGCCGTCAAACCCATATCTTTCATGGAAGTCGCAAACGAGCCTGAACATTTTGTCATAGTCTAATAATGCTTCACTAAGTTTATATTCCGAGTCTAAAATCTTCCATGTCCAGAAATTGGACACCTGAGGTACCCTTGCTGTCTTTTCCATCCTAACCGTATCTTTAAAAAGCTGTATCCTTTCCTGAAGCAAACCTTGTCCATTCATTTATTTCACCCACCCCTGACATATTTTTACGCCTTCTGCGGCGTTGGTTGTAAAAGCATCGGCACCTATCTGCATACAGGCATCCTTTGTCACTGGGTTTCCGCCT
>NZ_LKET01000019.1 GCF_001317355.1 Oxobacter pfennigii | reverse complement strand
CTTCTTTTAATTCATGGTTTGTTGAGCATTCTTCACGATAAGCTTTTATCCATATTGAAATACCTGATTTAGAAACTCCATATTCCTCAGATAAGCTTTTTAAAGTACGTCCTTCTTCAAGATGAAGGCGAACAATTTTGTTTTTGAATTCTTCTTCATAATACCTATTCATCGTTATCCCTCTTTCTCTAATAGATTTATTATATCTATTAGACCGAGGTGTTACAACTTCATTATACTGCTACAATCATTACCTGACGAACAAACAACAGGTATGTTTAATCTTTCTATTCTTTCCCATAAATCTTTATCAGAATTACCGACAGCAAAGGAAAAGGAGCAATTTATTACGTCAATTTCATGAGCATGATCCTCTAACCATTTCGTTTCTTCTTCATTTTTAACTTTCCCACCAAACCAGTTAATAGCATAGATATCGACGTCAGGGAGGACTTCCCTGACTACCGCACACACATCACTTTTATGGTCTACTTCTTTTTTATAGTCATTAAACGGTAAAATTACTTTTGTTTCTTTGCGGGGCAATCCTCCATCATCTAGCACTATTATAGATTTTCCTTTTCCTATATAACTAGCTTTTAAATATTGTAATATTCTTGACTTTTCAAATTCAGGTTCATTTTCTTTATAGATAAACATAAAAAATACACCTCCTTGGTGTTTAAATATATCCGCATTTTTCTTTTTCTGATTCACCCCATATGATGCAATCAAGACGATACTGAAAATATTCAAGATATTCACCATATTCTATACTGTCGTGGGAATAACTACTTTGATTAATCATTTGTATCTCTTTTATAACATCATATCTTTCTGCAATTTTTGCTCTCACTTCATTGTTTATTTCAATCAATGTTTTAATTTTAAGTACTGGTTCATATATAAAATTTTCTCCGTCAAATCTATAATTTTGTTTATTTAAAACAATATCTTTGTCAACTTCAATGCAATTATCAGGAAGAATATCACTAATACCATATTGTACTATTTCGCCGTTAACTATTTGTACATAATAAATCATTATAATATCAACCTCCTATCATATAGTTTTTGATATAACTACTCCCGCTGAACCATTGGTTGGGGCAACGGAAGTACCCGCTCCCAAAGCACTTGTTCCTGCTATTCCACCTGTGACATTTGTACTAATACTATGGGACGGTGATATAATATAAATTAATCCACCTCCGCCTCCGCTTCCTCCGATACCAACGGGTCCTGAACCAACAGCTTCAGAATAATAAGTTCCACCATTAGCACCTTTAGCTTCGAGAGTTAATGCAGGTATTGGAGAAGATGAATATAAATATATTAAACCTCCCCCTCCTCCACTGCCTCCAAACGAGTATTTTACACCTGAATAAAAACCACTCGCCATACGACCACCAAGTCCACTGTCTCCACCTACACCCGCTCCACCACAACTACCGTAACTAAAATAACTATCCGTAGCATTTGTAACAGAACGACCTGCTCCACCTGCTCCACCACCTTTAAATGCACTCGGAGAATTAACCACATCAGAATTTAACCATAAATATAACTGATTTGCAATACGAGTAATAACATCGAGATTTGCACTAGCTTTTTGATTATAATTATTAGTACCGCCACCTGGTATGAGTATTGAGGGATTAAACAAAGAACCACCATTAGCATTTGTGGGCGTACTATTACCTACTGGAACAACTCCATTCGCTCCGTTAGTACCGTTAGCACGTATAGAACCTGAGCCTACTATTTTGCTGGCAAGTATTATTACTACCCCACCGCCATTTCCACCTGCTCCTCCTCCTGCCTTGTCCATAGGTTCTGAACCTTGTCCACCTAATCCATTGGCGGATATAGCACCATTAAGTGTTAAAGTTCCTGTTATGATTATTATAGTACCGGCTGTACAATTAACTGTAACACCTGAATTTATGGTTAAATTTCTATAACGCATAAACACTCTGGGAAAAGAACTAGAAGAAGAAAAAGTTGCATCTCCATCATAATTATCAAATAATCCTGGAAGTCCTAAAGTAATATTTGATTTCGTTGCATCGTCCATATTCGGCATTTTAATCCAGGCATCCCAAGCGCCAGTATACCTGCTTCTCCAATATATATCTGATGTACTAGATGTAACCCTATAAGGTATAGCAAACTGAGTTATATTTCCACTTCCATCTTTTAAGTTTCCATATTCAACCGCATAACAATGGTAATAAGTATGGCCCGCACCTGCACTGCTCGGACCATTGGTAGCATCACCATAAAGCAGTGTAGGTGAAAATCCTGGCTGAGCATTTGTGCTGTGATTCCAGTCCAGAGTTCCCGTAGTATTTAAGGCACCACTAAATCTCATAAGGACATTCTCGAGGGTTGCCTTCCCATTCCATGCTGTTTTCTCTGCATCCGTCACAAAACGGTTATTAGCATCCTGAGATATTATGCTGGGTGGATGATTAGTAGGGTGTGTGTAATTATTAGCTCCTGCCACTATACCGCTAAGCTTATTCTTTTCAACTGTAGTGTAGTCCTCTGTAGAAAGCCCCTTACCGGTAATCTTATCGACCTTCTTGGGTATCTCCGTATCCAGGATGTCCATATTGTCATTTATATCTTCAATGTTTACAATGTCAGTGCCTTCAGGCTTTTTTAAACCTAAATTTCCTGTTGTCTGCATATATATCACTCTCCTTCATATATCCTTAATTGGTTCCATGTCCTGGTCCCTGCCTGCTGCCATGTTAAGCTTTTTAATGTGTCCCACCAGGTATAGGTATATTTAAAGCTGCATGTAAGATGGGCCGGTTTGATTTCGTCTATGGCCTGCATTAGCCCAGCCATATTAGGAGGTATGCCCATCACTCCTATAAATTGCACCTCAAACCTGTACTCTCCGGGATATTCAATTACATCAACCTCTCCGCCGCTAAAGGCAGAAGCCACGCTTTTTATCATATCTTTGGTAGTTGTACCTGCTCCCCTCAGCTTTGCAGTTATGATTTCTCTCCGGCGTTCATAAGGTTTGCTGTGATCTGTAGTAAGCCCCAGCTCCCGTTCCCATATATCAAGCCCCCAGGTTGCCGTAGATACGAAAAACTGCTTCAAAGTTTCATCAATGCCATATTTTAATAGTCCCATTTCTTCTGAAATTGACCCTTGGATTTCTTCCATTTCCCGGACACCTGTATAGTATGGAGACAGATACCGCATCAAGTCAGGAATATATGGCTCTATAGCTCCCTCAGCAACAGATGCTCCAAACTGTAATACACCGTATTGGTATTGTCCGTACATTCCTTACACCCCCTTAAGCTCATTCCATGTTATAGGTCCTTTAGGCATGGCCTGGGCTGCTACGGCCTGGGCCACTCTTTGTGCCGTCCATAACCTTTGTGACGTGGCTGTCCCGGCTTCTGCCTCGGCCTGAGATACTGTGCTCCATGTAGCTGTATGGGCCATGGTCCTTGTAGTCCCATTCAGCCGAAGGTATAACCCTGAGGTTGTAGTCCACATGTCACCATTGACAGGAGATGCAGGCGCAGCTCCATGAGGGATGCTAAGTGGGGCTTCTTCTGTGCTGGATTCAGGAAAAACTTTCTTTCCGCTTACACCGGCCCAGGGTACACTGTCGGCAGCTTCTGCAGTATCCACCTTACCGTCATTGTCGGTATCATATATGCTTTTTAGCATATCTCCTGCAGTTTGAGCTGCTACAAGAAGCATATTGCCGGAAGCTGTACCTATATATAATTTGTTGGTATCAGTGCAATACCCTAATTCTCCCGCGGTAAGCGACCCTATATCTGCCTCCAATCCCCGGCGTATTTGTATCAATATTTTCCTTGCCATATCAGAATGTGCCTCCGTCGACTACGGACACCATCAACCTGTTGCCGTTGGAAGTATCATACACAATGCTCTCCCCGTCTATACTGGCTTCAATTCCGGTGCTGTTGACTAGAATACCTTTTCCGGCTTTTGCACTCACTGTTGTAGTTCCCACAGTAATACCGTTTCCTGCTCCTACGGTTAAAGTTACTGAATCCGCCTGGCCTCCCCCTGTAAGGCCATTGCCGGCTGTAATTGTCTGCAGCGCTCCGCCTGTCCTGACCCATGCAGTATTGTTCCAGCTGTATATCTTCTGCTCTTCATCCACATATGCTGTCCAGCCTTCGGAAGGCGGATAGTATACCCATGCCCCCGACTGCCATTCGGCAATCTGGTTCTGCTTGCCTGACCATGCTCCGGTAGCGCTGGCAGGTATAATGTACCTGTCACCTGCTGCAGGGCTTGCCGGAGGAGCTGTTGTAGTCCTGTTTTTAACACTGGCCTGAGGTTCAATATTACGTTTGGCCAGCTCTATTTCGTTCCTGATTTTCTGAGCTGACCACAGTTCTGTAGCTGCACTCCCGGAATCATTTATCAACCTGTGTTTTGAAGCATCGTCTATGTGTGTTTTAATCTCTGACGCTGTTTTCGTATTGGTCCCGTCCGATACCTTATTTACACTTCCCCCGGTAATGTCTGCTTTTTTAACCTTTGCATAAGTAGTACCATCTGCAATATCGTCTAATGTACCGGTAATATCCGTAAGCTTCTGGGCATTGACCCGCTGCCATGATGAGCCATTATCAAAGTACAGATATCCGGCATTGGTGCCGCTGGTTATATAATAAAGCCTCCCAGGTGAGGAAGCTGCCGGCCGTGCCGCTTCTGTTCCGGACATAGCCCGTCCTACGAATATATTGGCAGTACCGTCGCCTATATAAATCTCTTTGGTATCCGTGCAAAAGCCCATTTCTCCGGACAGCAAAAGCCCCAGTGCCGATAATTCCGGCTTGGTGCCTCTTCTGATCCTTATTGTCTGCTGTGCCATTGTATCATCTCCTATTTAATTAAATAAAATGACCTCCGTCTATTATCCCTGCGGTCTTATAGTATTCTATCTCTGTTTGAGTGGCTGTCATGCTCTCCTGCAGCTTGTTTATGTCCTCAGCTTCAACAGTGTCACCGGGAGTTTCATAAGTGACATACACCTTTTCTGCACCGGCAAAAATTTTTATAAACTTGCGCCATGGTGCCGAGGAGGAAACAGATACTACAAAATTAGTTATTTCCTCTCCTGTAAGCTGGGGTCCTGTATAAACCTTTATGCTGCTGTTGGTTATATTGTCATGTGAAAGTATGCCTTCATATTTGCCGTCTGTCATGAAAAGCTCCTCTTGGATTACATAGACGCTGCCGTCCTGTTTCTTATTGAGCTTTTCAACAAAAATATCAATGTCATCTGGATACGTCATCCATTACACCCCCAAGCTTATGATGCCGGATACAGGGACCTCTTCATCAGCAAGCTCGACATTTACTAAGTCGTTATTTACGGTTAATCTGCTATAATCCAGCACTCCTGGAGTGCCCAGCAAAACGGTGCCTATCTTTGCATAGCTTATATAGGCTGTGGTAAAGGTTATACTTTTCAGATAGTCGGTCAGTGCAGCTGTAAATCCATCTGTTACAGACTGCAGGGTGTAGCCTGCGGCCAACTCAACAGTTGCAGATACGTCAACCTCTTTTGCTGTACCAGATACAACCGACACATTAGCCCCTATAGGCCGCACAGTTTCAATATATTCTGCCGTCTCTTCCACAAGACCCATGTTGGCCGGCTGTTTGTTGGCATCCACAATTACTACTTTGACTGTCCCGGGGCCATCCCACAGCGGAAATACTTTTGCATCCCCCACTCCCGGTATTTCAAAGGCCCACTGCCGGTATTGATACATATTCCCTGAGGTGGATGGTTTTCTGACATGAAGCTGGTACCTGTTTAGCAACTTCTCATCTGTCTCTTCGTCTTGTCCGGATTCCAGTATATCCGCAAGCTCTCCACGTACCAGGCCGGGCACATAATCAATGGGGAGCATGGCTCCGGAGGGCTCATTCCCCGCTGTTCCTGATATTTCACACTCCATAATATATTCACCTTCTGCTAATTTACCTAAGGCAACGTAGTTTAGAGTTTCTATTGAAAAGCGGCTTCCTATAGGTATATTTATAGGTGTATTCCCACTGCCATAAAACAGGCCTTTCCGTCTTGCCTTGGTAGCTAATTGACGGGTAATTCCCATCTCCTTTGTACGGCGCTCTAAGTATTCTCCTCCCGATGTGCCTGCAAAGGCCAGGTTGAGGTTAATATTCAATTCAACATACATTTGTACAAGCTCTGCGGCAGCCGGGGCAAGGGTATCGTAAATAACGGATCCTTCCCGCTTGTCTATGTTGCCCGGCACCCTGTCAAGCATACGGTTTAATATAAATTCAAAGGTCATATTCTCATACATTATTTCACCTCCCTGCCGGCTTCAAAGGAGCCGTAATTTGTTACAACAGTGAACTTTGCATGTATGCTGTCTCCATTAGCTGTTATATCAATATTAGTTATGTCCTGTATGCGGTCATCCTGCAAAAGCGCTTCTTTTATTCTTCTTGCTGTCTCAGAGCGTACCAGCGAAGGGTTTTTCCCGATAAGTGCCTCCAGTTCAGCGCCATAGTTGAAGCTGTAAATTAAGTATCTATACCGTTCTGTTTCAAGGATTTTAAAGGCAGCTTGCTTAACTGCATCCAGATTATCTATCTTACCTGTGATACGCCCCTTTTCAAAGTCTATTTTCCAGGTATTCGAAGGTCTCTCTACCTCCTTTACAGCGGCATTGGTTATCCCATTTACCGGTATCATCCTTCCACCACCTTGTCTAAAATTAAATAGTCCTGTCCTCCCTGCATCCTGAGAAGTATTACTTTGTCTCCAGGCTGAAGCCCTGTGCGTATTACAATAGGTGCAAGGGCAGGCTGTGTCGTGCGTGTAGTACTGCCACTCCCGTTATTATCCTGGTATTGGTGCCCATGGGTTATATCTATCTCATAGCGTGTCAGTGATTCCGGCACAATTAAAAAATCCGCTGTAAGTGTAAGCCTTTGTTCTATATTTACACTTAGCGGATTTATGCTGACTACTTCTCCATACAGTACATTGACCGGATTGTTGGCGTTTACCGCATCTACTCCGGCTTTCTTAATTACATCAAGTAAGCTTGGCATTATATCACCTTCAATTCAAGGCTCATTGTATGGTCTGTACCGTCAAAATTATGGGTACATTCATCCACCAGAAAAGGCTGGTTAATCCCATGCTTCTCTATAATAATGCGGGCATAGCACCCTGCCCTTACTCTTATATCCCCTATGGCTTCTATCTTAAGGGCCTTAGATTCCCGGTTTTTAAGGGTTAAAAGAGTGGTCAGCAGTTCGTTTATCTGGGCCGTATTCATGTCTTCATTCACTGATTGGTACAGCTGCAGCATACCCCATTTTACTATATTGGCGCTGTCTTCTGCAGGGTAGGTCTCCCTCTTTTTAGTGTTCTTATTATCTTTATACAGTTTTATTTTGTTATAGGTATCTTCGTCAATAGAGCGTTTGCTGCTGTAGTCATACATCAAACTGTTATCGCCTATGATAAAGTCTAGTAAAAAGTCTTCGCAATTTCTAAGAGACAGGGCGCCAAAATCATCAAACAGGAAATAGTTTCTTCCGGTATTTATAAGTGTAAGGTCCAGTGCTTTGCAGATTATATCCAAAAGCTTTTTCCCGGCTTCATTCATCTTTGGTATCTTATATCCGGTATCGTCTGTCCTTCCCAGTTTTAACTTAAAATCAGCTGCTATTGTTTTCAATACATCCGAAGCAGTAGTGTTTAAAAACATATAGGAGTCGTTTGCCATAAGGTAGCGGATCTGGTCGTAGCATTTAATTTTTACAGCTTCATCCCTTCCGCCGTCTATGGTGAATACATAGCCGCAAAAAGTATTAATCCCATCTTTTTTGAGCTTTACGACATCGCCGTTATTATATTTAAAATCTTTATTCTGTGCCAATGCATCATCAATCAACGTAAAGTCCAGGCTTCCAGCCTTACCTATGCGGCTTGTCTTCCAGCTTATGTCCGATACAATGTTTGTAATATCCCACATGTTTCCGTCTTTATTATCAATAATCAGTTCAAACATTATGACACCTCCGGCAGTTTAAGCACCATACCTATCTGCAGCCTCTTAATCTGTGCATCCGTAATATTGTTTAGTTTCTGTATTTCCCCCCATCGGGCGCCATTTCCTAAAAACTTTTTAGCAACTCCCCATAATGTGTCTCCGGCAACTAATGTATAAGTCTTCGGTGGCTGCCTGTCATCCGGCCGCGGTGGTTCTTCCTTTATCACTGTATCATCAGTAACTGCCACAGCCTTTTGCGGACCATAATACACATATTTTTTAAGCTTGATAGTATAATCAATATCTCCAAAACTGCCCTCGGATTCTTTCCAGTCAAAGCTTTCTATGCTGGCCATGATGTTGATGTCAAAGCTGTCGCCGGTAAAAATAAAATGGATGGGCTGCCTGGACGCCATCCACTTAAGTATATAGTCAACATATTGTTTGGGAGACAGCAGCATATTGGTGACCACAAAAGGATATATCCTGGCCGGAAAAAAGCTGCTGAAGCTGTAATCAGTCAATTTAGTATTTTTAATTACATTAATCTCTCCTAAGCCTATTACATCATAGGTCTTACCTTTACCCCCGTCGCCTATTTCTATGCTGCCTGGATTTACAGGTATCTGGAAAGACTCCTGCTCGTTATTGTAGGAAAGTTGTATTGCATATGCCATTCTATCCCTCCTTTTATGAATATACCGCACTTGCTGATGAAACTATTTCCTGGTTAAGAACATCCACTATTTCAGTTACTATATTTTTAATATTTGCCTCTTCTCTTATATCGCCTGTCTGTACAGATACTGTAGGCGTTAAGGTCACGAAATTCTGTATGTTCTTCATCTCTGCAAGTTCTCTCATAATCTTAAGGTCCTCGGAGGATATATCCACAGTATCATTGATTTTTCCTACTTCGTTGACTTTATTGATGTTGGGGACTGCTACATCGTCAGGATTAAATATGCCGCCGGGGGGTAATACATCTACTTGCTCCTTAAACGGAGGTATAGCAGGATTAAAGATACTATTAAGAGCATCGGCAGCACTTTGTACTCCATCTACGGCCCACTTGCCAATAGATTTTCCGATATCTTGCCCCTTATTAAATGCATCAACATAGTCTATTTGATCAATTCTCATCAAAGTGATTACATCCTTTTCACTTTTAAGATCGTCCCGCACATCATTGAGGGTTTTTAATAGATTATCCATTCCGGATGTAATATCAATATTTATTCCAGGTATTTTATTTATAATATTTTCGATACCTATTGCTAAGTTTTGTAAATATTGAAGGATATTAATAACTAAATCATAAAACAACTTTTTTATAGCGTACACAGGATCTTGCCATACATTCATAAAAAACTCTGCTATGGACAATACCATATTTGCAAAATAAGCAAATCTATTAAATAGGTACGCGAATAGGACTCCAAACACCCCGCCAATAACGCCAACTACATCCATAACAACATTACCCCATTTAATCATGGAATATATTAAAAATCCTATAATAGCCCCAATCAATAGAATAGGCCAATTCAATGCAAAAAAATTGAGAGCTGCTGCTGCTATAGGTTTTACAATACCCCAGAGTTTTGATATGAGTGCCGGAATTTGAGTTACTGCCCACATTGTTAGTGCCCCACCGACAGTGGCAAGTATTGGCTCAATAGTTCCCCAATTTTGTTGTATTACATCCCATATCCACATAAATCCAATAGCTAAACCATATGCGGCATTTACCGCTATCACCAGTCCATTGCTCAATGTATCAAAAATAGGCTGAAACTTGCCGGACTCTAAAGCATCGTTAATCATATCAAATAAAGGAACAAGCTCATTCATAGCTGACCGGCCGGCATCGGCAAACCTAAATCCAAAAGTATTTATGGCCTTTTCCCATTTTGCTACCGGGCTGTCCAGCAAATTATTAAATGCTTCCTCTGTCATATGCTGCTTATTTAAAAGCTCATCCATACCTGTAATAAAGCCTTCCACATCTCCGGAAGCGCCTGCCTTTGCAGCGGAGCTGCCTTGCAGTACAGATTTGCTTATATTAAATTTTTCGGCAATTGACGTATAGTCACCGCTCATAAGCTCTTTCATGGAAGATGCAGCCCCTTCCAATCCCTCTGCCGGGTTAAGCTTAGATAGCCTCATTGCTAACTTGCTTAATTGAGTTAATTGTGCCGGATCCTTTGTGTTTGACATGAATGACATCGTACTGTCTAAAGATTTATTTACATCCTGACCGTATTCTAATGCCTGCTTTGCGATACGGTTGTAGATATCGGTACCTGCCGCCTTGCTTCCGGACTGGGCGGAAAACATATCTATCCTTTGCTGTTGCTGCATGGCACCGCCTATGGTTGTCTCTGCCAGTTTCTTAGCCGTATTAATAATGAGAGCCATACTCTTTAGCTTATTCATAAAGCCGCCGGCATTTTTTGAACCGTCTTTCACTGACTTATTAAATTCCTTTTGCGCCTCTTCTGATTCTTCAATAGCCTGTTTTATGCCGGCTTCGGCAGATACGATTTGAGCCTTTGCAGCCGTTAATGTTTTGCTGATGTTCTTATTTTTTTTTGAAGTATTCTGCATCTGGTTCATAGCCGATATCATGAGATTCATGCCTTGCGTAATACTTTTTAAAGGACCTGACATACCATCGAACAATTTAAGGGCAGACGATATTGTCGCCATATAATACCTCCCTTCAATATAAAAAGTGGCACAGCAAAAGCACTCCTTGCTGCGGGGGTGCCTTTGCCATGAGTTAAATCTTTTAGAAAAATTTTATCTATTTCTTTTTAATCTTTGCAGCAGCTTTCTTATCTGACTCAATTCTTACATCGATCATTGCTATGACAGAGGCCTTCTGCTCCGTATTATACTCAGCAAATTCCCAGGGTTTTATGCCAAGTTTATGGAGGGCATAGTAAGCATAATTCCACTCACCATCGCCCCCCTTGATTAGTTTTTTGCTTCTTCAACCAGGTCGTTCATGTCTTTGTCAAACCCGTTGATTTCCTGTACCTTTTGTATCAGAGCCGCATATTCTCCGGACAGGAGCATTCTTTTTAAAAGAGCTTCAGACCCTAAAGTCCCATATGATTTTTGCAATTCTGCATCCTTAAGGTCAGGAAATACTACGCTTGCAACAGCAAGTTTACTGATATACTCTTCTGTATTGGTTTCAGATACGCGTATACCGTTTTTGCCTTTAACCATCCTTGTCGCCGATTTCCTTATATCCTCGTTTTCTTCTTCAGTGATGGTACGTAACTTCCAGGGTATGGGATGTCCTTCCTGGTCCTTAAATCTCTTTGATATTATAAAATCCTCTGTAATTTCGGATGCGATATTTTGTGCGAAAAATGCCTGCAATGTACTCATACTATTCTCCCCTCATTATCTCAATATTGGATTGCCAAAACTGTCCGGCATATCCACATCGTCAAATGTGAAACCAATCTCCTCTTCAAGGAACTCACTGTCCACATCTATTTTTGCCATTATAACGCTGTCAAGGTTGACATTCTTTAATATAACCGTCTGCCTGCCGATGGTGCTGGTAGGGTCCTCGTTTACAACCTGCATATCAAAATAAGAATCCACGCCTGTTTTTATATATTTAAGCATCATCTGCCTGAATACCGGAGTAGAATAGTATATTGTCATACTTCCCTTACCGGTCCATCCTATTGCCTTAGACTGAACTCCTCGTTTTCCCAGCGCTTTAAATTCCGCCTTATTTTTCTCTGCCGTAGCTTCGATATTCTTGGCATAAAACATTTCTTCCACACGGCCATTTATAGTAGCATAGGCGCGGCCTTCCTGGCCGCTTATGCTATCACCAGCTTTAAAAAATCCCATATTATGCTACCTCCACTCCAATATATATTTTTTCCACACTGTCCACAGGCTGCGCATGTACTTCTATATATACGCTGTCTGCACCGGCGCCTGGCAGTACCGCAATATCTGCCTGGGAATCAAAGTTTTGGACAGCTCCAATCCCCTGAAGACTGTTCATATAATTAACGCATTCATTTTTTAACAGGTTACGGCCATCGTCATTGTTGGCGACCTTTCCGATATAAAAATCTGAGAATATCCTTACAAAATCATTATTGATTCCATCCAGTACCCGGATTACACGGTTTTTTGAGAAGGCCTTCCCTTTAGTGGGCGTGTAGCCGGTCAGGGAATTTATATCCTGTTCTACTACGGCCTTATTGTCTGATGCTGTGAATACAAATTCCCCGGCCTGCAGTGCAGCAGCAATCTGTGTGTTTGTATACCTTGGAGATACATCAGCAGCCCCGTCATAGGTTGTATAGGTAAGGGATTCATTCATTTTTGCCCCTGCAGTGGCTCCTGCCACCCAGGCAGTACAGTTGGCTGCTGTCAATGCTGTACCGTCTGACAGTACAACTCCGTTTTTAACGCTTATAACCCCTTCATAATCGGCCTCTGGATAGTTTTCTATTACCACCTGTATCTTTTTTCCTTCATCATCCCTGAGGCGTTTGCAGAAGGACACAGCCAGTCCTTTTAGGGTACTATCCGTCACCGGAAGCGCCATAGTATTAAAATCCGTTATCTCTGCTGCGGCCAGATAGTCAATGTAATCCTGGTTGGTTACAGTACCGTCTGCCCCGCCTGTAAGAGGCATCCCTGCCGATTCCGTCAATTCTCCTGTACCGCCAAATTCCACCCAATCATTAGCCGCAAGGCCTGAAATATCAGCAGCCGTCTGAGTATCTACTAAAACTCCTGACATCAGCGTCACCACATCAAAATAAGAAGGGTCGTCTATATTTTCAGTTATAGCTACCGTTATATCATTGCCTCTTACACCGCCCCATTTTGCTGTAACTGTCAGATTGCCGGCAGTTGCAGTTGCTTTTGTACCGGTGTTAAGCCTGTATAAAAGTAATGTTTGAGCCCGTTTCAAAGCTTCCTTTACCAGCAGAAGCTTTGAATCTGAAATAGCATATCCCAGCTTTACAGATACATCTTCACCGGCCCCGACAGATATTACCTTTTTAGGTTCTCCCCAGGAAAGCATCAAAGGCATCGTTACAATGCCCCGTTCTCCTATAGACCCCATAACCTGAGGCTCACTATTGAAATTTACATATACGCCAGGGCGTACTTTATTTTGTGTCGTCCATATTCCACCTGACATTTACTCCACCTCTTTCTTTAAAAATTTCTCTGCAATATTTTTTACCTGTTCATGGGTATAGCTTTTTTTATCCTCCAGCAGCACGCTCAATAGGTCTTTATGGCCTGCTGTGTATTTTTTAGAAGATAAGAACTGCTGCTTAGTATAAAGTTTTTGTCCTTGTTTTTTCTCAGCCACGTACATATCCCTCCTGTTCCATAGTCTGCATTAACGGGTATTCCTGTATCTCCTGCTTTAAATCGAATGAATAATCAACATTAAAATGCAATACTCCGTCAATAACTTCATGGCTCATATTCATACCACGGTATTTGGCACCGTCAATTTCGATTAAACCCATAATCCCGTACAATTGTTCCGCCATACTATGGCTTTCCCTGTTATTCACAGCAAAATAGTGTATGTCGAAAGAATATGTGCGGCGGTACCGTCTCCCCAATTCCTGGGCCTGCCATCCCTGAAGGAGTTTAATTAAAAAATAAGGCTTCTCAAGTTCCGGACTGATCTCTTCCACTATAGGCACTTCGGGGAAGTTATGATTAAGCACCTCATTAATACCATCCCAAATGATATTTATAGTTATAACCCCCATGGCATCATCATCCTTTCTTTGGCGCTCTGCCATTCATAATCTGATTTAATAGCCCAGCCTGTCTTTTTTCAAGGTATCCGGGAAGCTGTTTTTCTATTTCTTTCATAGATATGGTCATCATGAATTTGCCTTCCACCCAGCTAATATCCTCTTCCTTTGTGCTGTAGCCATATTCCACAAAAGAAGCATCTTTTGCATTATTATATATTTCCACCTCATATGTCTTGCCGCGGCGTTTTACATTTCCTGCATGCCAGCTGTTTGCCAATTCTTTCATATCTGCCGGAGTACGATTCTTCATCTTTTGCTCTGCCATAAGCGCCATTTCCATCAAAAATTCCCGGATAAAGTTCTCAACTACCTTATCATCTGCAGCCTTTTTAAATGCCTTGGCAAGCTGCTCAAATTCTTTAAATTCAATCCCCCCTTTACAAGCCTTTAGTTTTCTTACCATCTGCTTGTCTAATTTCTTTAAACGTAGGTTCTCATACTGTTTTGGACAAATAAAAAAACTAATACCTGAACCCTTTGTGCTTAAGGAACTGTGCTCACCTCCTACAATAAAGTTAGTTAATTTAATCTATATAAACCAGCCTCACATCAAACAGCTAAGGCATTACCTGTCTTGCCGCCGACTGCTTATTGGCTGTATAGATTGCTTCAAAATTAGCAACTCCAGATAATCATTCCTAATGCAGATAGATGTTGTCGTTAACCTCTTTGAGTTTTTATCCTTGAAAGAACAGTACCTCGTACCTCTTTCAAGCAAAATAAAAACACCTACCCGTTTACTTAGTAAGTGCTTCTTAATCTTCTATATTATTAGAAATACTTCGTACCTGAACAGCGCCATGAGCATACATGCTTTTTAGCAAAATGCATGCAACTACTTACTATTTTATCTGCCTCATAGCCCCTCCCTTATATCTTTTATATGTGTGCTGTCCTTCCATACAATCCTTTATACCATCATAAGGATTAAGAGTGAATTCAACTTCTTCGCATACGCCATCTTTGCAATATCTATTATCAATCGGGCAGCAACATACCAGATTTTTACCTTTCCATTGTGTAAACAACTTAACTTTCACTTAACTCCTCCTTTACAAATAAAACAGCCTCGCATTCCTGCAAGGCTTTCACATTAATATAATAACATGTTATTAACCAAATTTGGTGCTGTAATCGTGCTGTGTTTCTCCAAACATTCCTATGGCCATTTTCTCAATGGCCCTTTTTCTTATTTCCTTACACCAGCGCTCATTATATTGGGCTTTATATGAAATCTGCTGCCACCTGCACCCCTCAAAATATTTCATCTCTATAATCATCCTCTCAGCATCATTAAGTGTTTCAAGGGCTGTTTCAATATTCTTTACTTTGACCTTCATCTTTTCAATTCTGCTTTTTATAATTACCAGATCCAATGCTATGTTTTCTGTCTCGGAGCTAAATACATATGTAGGACTAAGCTTGTCCCTATCATACCGGATAGGATGCCCTTCCTGAGCTTCCTTCTCTTTTTCTTCATATAGACGGTATAGGTTTTCAATACCTGCCATCATAGTTTTATAGTTATATAGCCATTTTTCAGTTTCTTTGATGTAATTCATACCTTATCAACTCCCTTATCCAGCTTTCTGGTAATTTTTATGGCTTTAAAGATATCATCAACCGGGCATTTATATAATTCACTCATCTTGGCAATTACATTTTTAGAAGGACTGCGGTTACCGATTTCTATTTTGTATAACATGCTCTTACTAATACCCAGCATACTAATAGCTTCATCGCAATTAATTCCTGCGTTTATACGTTTCAATCTAATTGGGGTTACCCTCATTTGCCGTATCTCCTTTTCTCTTTATGTGATAATGATATCACTATTAGTGATTTATATAAAATTCAAAGTAATTACATATAGTGATATTTATTGTGATATTATATAATTATCCTATTTTTTCTTAAAATGCCTTTTAAATACTAAAAATCTCCATTGAAATTATCACATTTAGTGTTAAAATAGAATTGAATAATTACTGGGAGTGATTTTAGTGTTAGGCAGTCGAATACGGGAATTAAGATTAAAAAAAGGATTGACTCAGAAAGAATTGGCAGACAGCTTAGGTACAGCTCAGTCAACTATTGCTATGGTGGAAAGCGGAAAAAGAGAGGTAAGCTTCGATCTACTAATAGAAATAGCAGGTTTTTTTGGTGTATCGACGGATTACCTGCTTTTAGGGTTTGAGCAAGGGCCTCACCTTTACGATAGCCCTGCGGCAAGTACTAAAAGAGATTTTAAGAATTCTATAACAGAAGAATCACCTGCTCCTTTCAATACAATTACTGATGTTAAAAGAGCCATGGAAATCATACTTTCACAGCCAGGGCTTATGCTTAATGGAGAAATGTTATCTGATGAAAGTAAAATTGCTCTGGCTAATGCAATTCAAATGGGTTTGGCCTATGCAGAGCAGAAACAAAGAGAGGAAAATGAAAAAAGACATAACTATACAAAGTAAAAAGGGGATATGCTTATGATAGATGATATTATCGTGGGGCTGCTTGAAACCTACAATACAAACAATCCCTTTGAACTATGTGATTTCTTAGATATAAAAATTATATCCAGCAATTTAGGCAGCGATATAAAAGGTTTTTTTCAGCGGACAGAGGAAGGATATGAAATTATCCATATAAATTCTACATTGGATTATAATGAATCAAAATATATTTGTGCCCACGAGCTGGGGCACGCTATTCTGCATACAGATTTATCAATCAGCTTCTTTATAGAAAACAGCCTTCAAATTAAAAATAAATTTGAAATACAGGCAGATATATTTGCAGCTGAGTTGTTAATATCTAATGAGCAAGTAGACCTTATATCCATAACGGATATGACTATGGATCAATTAAGCTCCTACTTTAGGGTCCCTGCGGATCTTATCAAATATAAATTTTCGCGGGAAGTGTAGCATAAAACCCCTGCAAGTATTGAATTTACAGGGGTTTTATACTAACATGATGAAAAAATTTGTAAAAATCAAGCGAGGTCTATATATGAATAACACTGCTTGGTATTCCACTGAAAATACATAAGCTGATAAAGCATCCTTCCAGACATCCTTTATAGCAGAAGCATTCTATCTATTCCCAGGCCGCTTATGAGGCAACGTTCTTTCTTGTTGCCTGTCATCTTCGCTATCCAGTCAACAAAGCCTCCATCACCGATTTCAACTGTCTCATTATCCTTTTCCATGTACATCTTAAAGTTTATGCCTTTATAGTAATTGTTGTCTTCATGTTCTAAATCTAATGATAACGGAACTTCCGGCAGCTCGGCTCGCACAAGCTCTGTCATTCTTTCAAAAAAGCCGTCACCATCTGTATATCCGCTCCGCTTCCTCAACGTCACGGACAGTCTGGCGCCGTACTTTTCATTGAATAGCCTTTTGTAATACTCAAGCTGTTTTACAAGCAGTTCTTTTTCACAGCAATAAGAACCGCCGTCCTTCCCGTGAGATACCATACAGAAGATTCCAAAATGCGAAAAGAACCCCTTTCCGGAAAAGGCTTGTGCTCTCACCACTCTTGCCGTTGTACAGTAATGAACCCTTTGGGCCTTTGCAATTACTCCATTTTTCAACTCGTCGGAAATGATGACGGCTAACATGTTAGTAGGGTCTGACAGAGTTTCCGTACCCCTTGCCGCACTTATCACATTGTTCTGATCAACACAGCCGAAAACTGAACAGCTTCCAAAGGGGGCGGAAGGAGAAAGCAGGATACCCTTGATGCCCATATCCTCCGCAGCTTTTAAAAGCTCCGTTTCCAGCTGATGATATGCTATCGGATCTATTTGGCTTGGGACGGCAAAACGGTTTGATTTATATGCTTTGAGCAATCCAGCCGGCGTAACCTTTTCCACCTGTAATCTGTAGACTTCAAGTAAAAGAGAATTGAGGTCTGATTTTGGAAGAGATAGCAGCTTATCAAGCAAATCCCCATCTCCCATATCGTACAAAACCCGGTCAATGATCCTTCTCATATACCTACCTCCTATATTAGCAGCAGTTATTTTAAGATTATATAAAATTGCTTATCCTGGAGTTGAGTTCTAGTTTTCTGCGTAAAAATTTTGAATCTATTATATCACACTTTCTCACATAAAAAAGACTAATGCTAATCAAACAGTTTTATTTATGCAGCCTAATTACTTTTGACTTACCGACCTTTCTAAAACTCGGTATATCAAAAAACATCAAAGCCCCTGTAAATGTTGAATTTACAGGGGCTTTTGGTGCATCCGGAATGATTCGGATGGCTGTTATTTTTCCTGGAAAGCCTTAAAAATATATTATTTTATATCCGTTATAGCAGATTCAGCTGCTATTCTGCCATATACTCCAGCTGCAGTTAGTGCCTCAGCACCGTAGAGTTTGACATCAGCCACATCACCGGCAGCATATAATCCGGGTATAGGTTTGCCCGTCGTACCTAAAGCCTGAGCTCTTGTGTTAACTGTGATACCACCATGGGTATTGTGAATGCCTGGGAACACTTTAATTGCATAGTATGGTGCAGTGTCCAGCCTGGAACGCATATCTTCGCGCCCAAACTCATCTTCAGCCTTCTTGTCATAAGCATCGTGGTATTTGGCTATGGTCTCAGCTAAGCCCTTAGGATCAACTCCAATCTTTGCAGCCAGTTCTTCAATAGTATCTGCCTGCACGCAGTATTCAGCCTTGGTTCCAAGTCCTTTTGAATCCATGATCCCAAAAGCGCCTTTTTCAGGGAGAGCCAGCTCTGCTAATGCTGCTTTTGTATAATCGCCCAGCTCGTTAGCGAAACGCTTGCCCTTTGTATCAACAAGAATACCGCCGTTATAGCGAACGCCGCTGACAGAGATGGTTGTACCATTATTATCGTAGAATGTTGGATTAAGGGTAAATGACTCCATGTTGCTAAGGACTGCTCCAACCTCCTGAGCCATAATTATGCCATCACCTGTTGTTGCAGATGTGTTTGATGTTGGGGTACCTGCCCATGTCGGGGCATATTTCTCGAGTAATTCTTTTGATGCTGCAAAGCCACCGCTGGTCATGATAATGGCACTTGCATTGATAGTGTATGTACCATTAGGTCCTTTTACCTCAGCACCGACTACTTTACCATCCTTAGTTACAAGCTTGGTTGCGGCATTTTCAAGGCGTAAATCCACACCTATTTTTTTAACAGCGTCAGTCAGCATGGTCATAGCCTCGGCTGTCAGTTTGATGCCGGAGCCATCTGCTGAATAAATTTCCTTCCCATTGGTGACCTTGCCGGCCGGAATTTTAATTTCATCTACCAGCCAGTCCAGGTACGCACCACCTTTAGATGTGAAGTTCCTGATATATTCTTCATCAGCCGTCTTACCTATCTCCACACCTACCTCGTGGGCTACAGACTCATAGTGATCCTCTGCGCTAAAGTCAACACCCATCTTCTCCTGGAACTTTGAACCGCCTAAATCGAACTTACCTGCAAGTGCGGAGTTACCTCCGGTAAATGCACGTTTTTCAAGTAGGATTACATTTTTTCCAGCCGTACGGGCAAAGTATGAAGCTGTAAGTCCGGCTGCACCGGCTCCTATGACAAGGATGTCAGTCTGTTCCGATTTAATTTGTTCTGTTTTCGTTGGTTCAGAATTAGCCTGCGTCATTAACGCATTAACATCTCCGCCAGCCTGCTCCACACAATTCTTAACGGCTTCTAATATGGCGTTGCTGCTATTAGTTGCTCCAGATACTGTATCAACATTCAGAGTTTGTCCCTCTACAATCTTTGCTGATATAGTGTTGAATGCAGTATCTCCAATGCCGGGTGTTTCTCGGTGCTCATCTAATTTCACTTCGGTGATTTTTTCTCCGGAAAATGTTACGGAAACCTTAACATCTCCGTTGTTGCCTTTAGCCGTTGCAGTATAGGTGCCTGCTTTGTATGTACCGCCCGTTGATGACGTATTGCCTGCACACCCTACTATGCCAAACAGCATCGATATAGTAAGTAATAGTGTTAATAGTTTAGTTACTTTTTTCATTTTCTCCTCCTCTTGCTAACTTTTTACGTTAATTTTATTAATTAATACCTGTTATAAGATTAACATAATTTAAATGACCAAACAAATTTCACCCTGTTGCATATATGTTTATTTATTAACAACTTGTTCAATTTTTCTATCATTTTCGCATTATTTCTATATAATAGATGCTATTTATGTATAACCCAATTATACTTTCCTCAATGGTTTATCAGTTATTGGCGGCCTCAAATCACGTTACTCCAACTACATTCAAGGTTACTTAAGCACTCTAACCTCACCGCCGCTCTCTTTAATTATATAGTTAATTAAATATCAATTATTCTCTTTTTTATGCCCTTCTACAATAATAAAAATCAGATATTTTATTAACTATCAATTTGTTCCTTAAGGCCATTTGCTATATTTCATATAAATAAAAAGGACTGCACAAAACACAGTCCTTTTTATTTATTATGGTTTATTGCCCTAATATGCTCTTTCTTTAATTACGTTGATGATGAGTAAATTTATTTATAATGTTATAAAAATCATCTATACCGTGCTTGTTAAATACCGCATTTGATGTGCGTATATATTCAGCAGTAGTGTATCAAGATAATACGCGTTATTGGACAGTTGCAGCTAGATCTCTACTCTTAATACGACAGTACAAAAAATTATGAATAATGATGGAGTAGAAACTGTTTTTAAAAAACTTGAAGAAGTGATTATTGAATACAATTAAATAAGACGCATTTAAAATTTTAACTAAAGGACTTGATAATAGTAATATCAAAAGAGGTATTATTAAAATAATTTATTATTCTTAAAGCCTATTTGGAAATAAAAAAGCCCGGCATTACACCGAAACCTTTTAAATGGAGATATTGTATGAAAATCAAGTATTCTGATTATGTACACTTCGGGATAAGTTTAAACATAAAAATAAACTGAAGCCCAGCACAATATATTCAAGGCTTATATATTTGAAATCAAAAGTCTTATATTTTTACTTCCAAAGATCCTTTGTAAGTTCTTCAATTCTTTCTTTTTTCTTTGCCGTACCTGTTGAATCTATAGAGATTTCACCATCTACTATATTTAATACATCTCCCTCTTTAGCTCCTGCAGGTATTTTACTTATTTTAATATCGACCATCTTTCTGCCTGGCATTTCAACTATGGCATAATTCCCTTCAAATCTGTCTATGATTGCTTTCATATATGCCTCCTCGTATAATAAGTTTATAGTCAAGTAAAACCTGCTATAGACTTGTTCTTTTTTGTGGTATAGATGGGGGCATTCATGAGAAACTCTCTCTTTTCCCATACATCATCTATACAGTTAATTGTTACATATTCATATTCGTTTATCCTGTGGTATGATATCAGCAGAGTCTGATGTCCGAAGGCACTGCTATGCCTACTTTCAGCCAGCTATTGTGGGGTAAATGATGTTTTGGTATTATATGTTTCCCCATTGTAACTCACTGCTATTTCAATCTCAACCGTAAAGCCTTTAGCAGCTCTCCCTATCCTGATAGGTATTATTGCCTCTCCATCAGTACCTACTATACCGGCATAAGGTGTATCTATGGATTTATAATGACATACAGCATTAACGCTTCCTCCGGCCGGACCTGCCACAGTTAAATTGATTATAGCATTTTGTGCAGGATTAGGATTATCTATGCTTGCTGATACATTAATATTATCTTGTGCAGGCATGCCACTTGACGCTATCTTATCAAAAGTCACATTTTTACCGTTACTGGCTGCAATGATCGTCCCGGATTCATCTGTTCTATATATTTTTACACCAGCATTTTTTAATCTATTTAATGTAGCTGCCGCTGGATGCCCATATGTATTTCCTTGCCCTACGCTTATTACTGCATAATCAGGGCTTACCTTCTTTAAAAAGGCTTCCGTGGTTGAAGAATCGCTTCCATGATGCCCTACCTTTAATACGTCGGCATCAATGTCATATCCTTTATTAATCATTTCATTTTCCGATACCGACTCCGCATCTCCTGTAAACAAGAATGATGTATCCTCATAATCAAGCCTAACAACAATTGAATAATCGTTTACATTATCATAATCACTGCCATTTGGGGCGAATATTGTGCAATCCGCCTCTGCTAATTTAAAGGAACTGCCAGGTACTGGGGTTGTAATTTGCATATCCTTATTTCTTATGGCTGTCACAACGTCCTCGAATGTTTGAGTATTGGATGTTATTTTTGGCATATAAATGGTCCCTATATCAAAGGTATCTATAACAGCATCCATGCCACCGATGTGATCCTCGTGCGGATGGGTGCCTATGAGATAATCTATTTTACTTATTCCTTGCTGCCTTATATAGTTTACAATCAAATTACTGTCCGCATTATTGCCGGCGTCAATAAGCATTACGCCGGAGCCATCCTGAATCAGGATGCTATCAGCCTGGCCGACATCAATAAATTGAACTTTAAGTTCTCCGGATACAGTAGCAGCTGCTGGGCTTGATGTCGGCTCTGCCAATTGTTTATTATCGGCCGTATTACTGTTTCCACAACCTGAAATCAGGAAAATAAATGTGAGTAATAATATGCTTATAGTCTTCTTCATTCTGTCTTCTTTCCCTAATAACTTATAAAAAATGTAATATTGTAGTATTCCACACAATAATCGCGAATACTTAAAAAAGCTGATATACCATATCTATTGTAGGAATAATGTGGGGAAACCCAAAATATTAAGAAATAGCAAACCCCTGCAAGCCTTGAACTTACAGGGGCTTTGGTGCGCCCGACACGATTCGAACGTGCGACGCCTAGATTCAATTTAAGGCATTCTGCTACTTTCTATAATCTTCTATATCCATTGATAATACTGCATTTACGCACTATAGCAAAATGCAGTAAACTATGTCTATCTAAAACTAATGTGGGAAAAGTGTGGGAATTAGCAACTCATTATTATCGATTATATTATTTCGTAATATTATTTATGGTCTTTAAAATCCATAATTATCTAGATCTTAAACTTGTCTGATTATTGTAACATCTGAGGATTAATATCAACATTACTTATACATTTAATTAATAAAATAACAAAAGGTTTAAGTACCGGCCAAAGTACAGTTACCTTTATTGCTAAATCTATTAATTTCTGAACAAGATCCCATATTATATTTACTTTATCTGCCTTATCAGATATTTTACCCAATAGATCATTATTATCTTCAGAATCTTTATTTTTGTATACATTACCGATATTTTCATTCAACAATCTAAGTTGACTAACAATTTCCTCATTATTTGTTTTTGCTATAACGATAGCAAGATTTTCAATTTTCTTATCAAGCAGGCTAAAATTGGAATAATCAGAATCATTTATCACTACTTCATTTGTCCCAAAACAATTGTTAAAGATATCCTCGATACTTATTTTGTCGCTACTATCTGTAATTTTGTATGATTCTCTTGACGGGTAAATGGGTTCAGTTTTTTTTTAAGTATTCTCTGTAGTCATCGTCAATATAGTATACTGGAAAGATATTATCAAGCCCTACTTCTATTTCATCATCACAATTCTTGCAGTAAAGCTTCTTACCAATAAAACCACTAAAATCATCAACTACTTTAATTATGTTTGAATCTTCATAACATCTTATTTCATACTTTAATGTGAGCTTTTTCCCATCTTTAAGATAGTTTAATCTTTCAATAACAGGATTTAATGGTAAGTTTAATACTTTACTTACGGCAATTGGGGAAAAACTTCTTACAAAGCTTCTCAACGCTATTTGGTCAACATAAGCGTCTATATCATATATATTTGCCATACCACACCATCCTTTCTATCTTAAAGGTTACAATAACTTTCCTCTTATATATTCTATGACATCCTCTGTTACAGATGAACGAAAACTTATACTTTTTGTTACTATTCCAACCTGAATTGTATAAACAGGACCATCTTCAACTAATGAGAAGTTAATATATCCTTTGTGTTCTGTTACAAACATTTTAAATGCATTATAAAGTGATTGACTTGAAAGATCTCCATCAATATCATCTCTGATACCTATCCCTATTTTCGACATACCTGCCAGCAATAGCTGAGTGAAAGGCGCTCCTTCAGTATCTAAATCAATTTCAGATAACTGCTGACTTACTTTTTCCAAATCTTTGTCTATAAAATACTCATCTAAAATTCCAAGTACATTTGCCAAAAGTTCACTTTTATCTTTAGTCAAAACTATATCAAGATCCGGTGCACATAGAGTTTCAGTAAATCTACCATTTAAAAGTGAATCCTTAAATCTTTCTATGGAACCATTATACCTACTTAACGTGTCCACTTCAATAACATTTTCCAAGGATAAAGTTCCAGATAGATATCCGATTATTCGCTTAGCATCTTTATTGCTAGCTCTAACTTCTATAAACTTTTCAGTTAAATCCACTATAACTACTACATTATTTATTGTCTTAAATTTATTTATTCCTACCCCATTAGTTATAGTTTTTGTACCTGTAGGTAACATAATCCTCATTATATACTTATTCTCACCATTATTAATGCAAGTATACTTTTCGGGTGATGTCAAAGTCGATGTATCTGCTTTATAGACTCGATTAAAATAGTTAGTATCTGATTCAAGGCTTTGCTTAATTCTATCAACTTCATCTTGTGTATCTGCCTTAAATTTGTACCATTTAACTGATTTCCTGCCAGCAAAAACCTTATTTTTAATATAGTCCCTAACAGTATCACTAGCAAATAATAAATCCTTCATTTCATACAGATACTCAATTTTATCAATGTTTTCTTCAGGATTAATTTCCATATCTTCATATATTTTATCTATGTCATCCCTTGTCAGGTTTGAAAAATCAAGCATAACAACGATATCCTTTATTTCCATTTCATGGTTCATAATTCATTATGCCCCTCTCTGCTATTTATGAATATATTTATTCTGAATAAACTAGTATTTTCCTGCTACTAATATGCAATATATTTCGACATAATTTATCATTTACATAATTTCGTCAAAAATAAACTTTAAAAAATTAAAGAGACTTGCGCTTTATTGTGCAGGCCTCTTTAATATGATTTATCTAGAAAATAACATAACGATTTTGTTGATGAAAATTGCAATTAATCCAGTTGAAACTAAATTATAAAACTGTTTCTTTGATAATTTAGTTTGTCTAATTATACTTTTTAGGGTGCCTTCAGGCAAATCTTTATTAGTGTGAATTGGTACAATAACCAAATTCCCATTATATATTACTCTTGCGTGACTTCCCTCGTGCTTTTCAACTGTTCCGCCGTCCTTAACTAGTGCATTAACTATTTCTTTACCAGAAAGAGTTGGCGGCTTATCTTTATCACTTCTGGGTTTCATTAATTATTTAACAATATGCTGCCATTATTGAATCAATTTCAATTCTCGGACGAAAGGACGTGGCTTGTTTTTTCTGTTTTTTAGGTATTGACCGATGCTTTCTTACTTTAGATAGAATTAATTCTTCAACTTTGTTGTTTTTTACGGCATATTCAACGTAAGTATCAATAGCTTCTTGCAGATATTTTTTCGCATCTTCTTCGGTTTCTCCACAGCTTGCAACATCTAAATCTAAACATAAAGACGTATACATATCACCATCTTTATAAATTATGCACTGTAAAACAACAGCTTTCTCCAATCTACACCCACCTCCTTAATAATATAAAGTCTACGCAAGCAGAATAAATTTTATTCATGATATTTGCCATACCCTACCATTATAATACTAACAGTATAAATAATGTGTCAACAAGAAAGTTTGTTCAACAAAAATTTGATAAGAAAAGTAATGTATTTCTCAAAAATAACCAAATTAATAAAAAAGGTCCTGCGCCTAAAATGCAGGACTATTTAAATAGAGATATTGTGTGAAAATCAAGCATTCAAATCTATACTCACTTAATAATTTTAAATTTTGGCTTATTGTCTTTTTCTAAAATATTATTAAAATAACCATTAGGCAAGAAACAAAGGTTTTCGATATCATCGTAACTTAGGCATACTTCTTCCAGGAATTCTTCTATAGTAAGTATGTCATTTTCGCTCAAGAGCTCAATGGCTTCTTTAATCATGCTTGGCTTCTCAGGGTCAATTATATCATCTAAAGGCTCAGTTGTTCTCCACTTTCGTAAATTAATCTGTTTATATAAAGAACTATATTGTTCATTATTGATTATTCCAAGCGAATGCGCTCTCACAATCATGGCTGCAATAGATACCTTCCACTTTTCTTTGAGATGTATAAAAGAGTCTAAATTAATACTATATATATCATTTGCAAAACTTTCGGCAGGTAACAAGAATGCTCCAGCAAATCTTTTAGCCTCCGATTCAATGATTCTAATATTTCTCTCAAATTCGCTTTTTTCAATATGTGAATGCATAATAATGTGAGCAAGTTCATGTGATAAATCGATCCTAGACCTAACAGCTGAATCCTTATCAGATCCAAGAATTATGCATGGTATTCCACTACTTGTCAATTTAGAAAATGCATCTACTTTTTGGGTTTTTAATTCTACTCTTGAAATTATAAACCCTTTTCTTAATAATAAGTTTGATAAGTTTTTTATTGGTCTGTCTCCTAAATTCCAATAATTCCGAAGCCTGTTAGCAATCTCTTCTATATATTCGTCATCAACACCAATTTTATAATCTGATGCAATATCCTCTGGCAAATCCAATTCTGGAAAATCAATATATCCTTGAAGAAGAGAGTATATCTCCTGAATAAATTCTATATTTTGTTCTAAAGATATTTCAGTTCTTTTACTCGTACTTCTAAGGCTCCTAAAGAAAGTAACACTTTCTGAAGAATTATTTATTGTTAAATCTTTTAGCTTATAAAAAAAACTTATAGGAAAGTTAAATAATTCCGATATTTTAATTAGATTTTCTATGGGTATTTTAACAGTACCTAATTCATATTTTGATATAACTTGCTTCGATATACCAAGTTCATCAGCTAAGTCATTAAGGGAATATCCTCTTGCTAATCTTGCTTCTCTAATTCTTATAGGAATAAGATTTCTATCATCTCCACTCAAAGAATTTGCTATTTTCAACTTTGATTGCCCCTCTCTACATGGTCGTGGATGTCGTTATCAAGTATCTCCTTTTTAATACTTTCTCTTCTAAAAAATCTATCTTCATCTTCTTCAGTAGAACTATTATCATTTTCTACGATTTTTAATCTTGCAGTTATTGGAATACTGTCCAAAACATATTTATAATTGCTATCAGGCATGATAATATTCAAAAACTGCAATTTGTTTTCATTTATATTGTATGTAATAATTCCATAGTGTGGTGAGTCAATATATTTTTCTTCTCCCCCATCAATATTAATCATTAACTGGTTAGCAATCATTGAATTACCCTTAGCATAAATAGATTTATATTCCGCATATGAAGGGAGGGTATTGGTAGTTTGTGCTTTTCCTAAAGTTAAAATAATATTTTTTCTTCTTAATTCTAGCCTCTTTTGTCCATAAGCCATTCGGACCGCTTTTACCTCAAAAGGAAAATTTTTCGGTACCATATCATCGTCAAAGTACCTTTTTATGATAAAATTTATAAGCCTGCTTTTAATTTCAGAAGTATATTGCCCCTTAAATATTTCTTTATTATTGTCTAACAAATCATTATATACTATAAAAGCGTCATCAAATATGTTATATAATGGTTTTATAACACTATTAGATAATTCATTTTTAATTAATTCACTTGTTGATTTATACAATATTATACCCCCAGCCTAACGTTTTATTTGTCTCTTATTATATACTTTTGATGCAAATTCGTCAACCAACTGTAAAAATTAAAAAGCCCCGGTTCACACCTGGGAATCTTTAGTTAACTAATCTCTAAAAGAATATTCACTTACTTCAAAATTTAAAATTTTATCAAAAGGTATGTAATCTTTGCGACTTAAGAAGGGTCCTATATTATATGTCTTATTTATCATATAAACTGCGGGTCCTGAACCATCCGCTCTATAATTATACCAGTCCAAAAATTCATCAACTTGAATCATCGGCAGATCATATTCCTTCTCGGCGCCATTATCCATTATTATGGTGAGTAAAGCCCTATTGTCATTGCTGCTTTCTATTATAGTTGCCGAGGCCTCATTTGAAGGTTCACTTTCTCCATTACTGGTAATTGAAGTTACAATATAATAATAGGTAATTCCTTCATCTGCAGTGGTATCTATGTATGCTGTTGTAGTTGGAGTGGTTATATTTTCAACGATTGTATACGGTCCTCCAGGTGTCGTAGCTCTTTTTACATTGTATCATTGCTCCAGTTACTTCATCCCAAGAAAGGTTAATATGATTATCAGTTGCTGTGGCTGTAAGATTTGTTGGAGCATTAGCATCCATAAGATATCCTGTATCATCTATATCTATAGCGTCAAAACCCCATTTTGTCTCATCAACTGCATACATCTCGACTTCATGTATCCCTAATTCTAGATTTAAATTTTCATATAATAGTATAATATATTCATAAGAAGGCCCTTGAAAACTAATCGCTGATTCGTCTCCATCAACTTTTATTCGAAGATCTGTACTATATGATGGATGTTTTACAGCGATAAATCGTAACTGTAAAATAAGACGGTGTATGGATAACTTCCCTGACCATATGAGATAATGCTCTAAATTAGAGTCTTTAGAGTTTTTTGACTTAGTCGAAAAACTCCAATGGAGGTTTAGAGTATGAAT
>NZ_LKET01000018.1 GCF_001317355.1 Oxobacter pfennigii | reverse complement strand
CAATATCATTATTATGTGGGATAGCAATAGTGGCAGGCACCTCGCGATTTAAAGCTTTCTTGACTGCTTCTAATAAATTTTGATGTAAATGAAATCTATCTGCAACCTGCATTACATCAGGAAGTTCTTCTGCGATTACCTTCGCATATGCACTTGCCCTATCTCTAGTAATAGCCCTGATTTGCTTATTACTTTTCAACCATTGCCTTAAGCTTTCTCCATCTCTGCCATCTAGAATAGCTATAGGCTGATGACTTTTTTCATCGACTATGATAGTTCCGTATGTATGCCTCTTTTTGAATGCAAAATCATCTATTCCTATTACAGATCCATAATCAAACTCTGGTTGGCGTTTATGTCGGTTTATTAGCAGACGAATGATGGTGTCGCCACTTATTTTAATACCTATACACTTGCAGATGCGTGAAGCACCTTCGCAACTCGTCTCCAATGCTAGTATGCAAATGAAATCTTCTAGTCGCTCTGTCTTACGGCTATATGAATTAAGGAATCCGTGATACGTTTCAGCAATAGTAACC
>NZ_LKET01000017.1 GCF_001317355.1 Oxobacter pfennigii | reverse complement strand
GAGGTATATGGTTTAGATAAATCTCAAAGTGAATAGTTTTTATTAAGTCAATCGAATGCGGTTTCCGGTTCCGGTCAGGAGGTTTCCAATTCACCGGAACTTCGGTTTCACCGCACCGGAATATTCACTCAGCAGTGATATATGTGCCTCTACATGGTTGTCTGCAGCCTCGGTCTCATAGCCCCAGATCTTTTCTATGATCGAGTCCTTTGATACGATCATGTTTTTATGATTCATGAGAAGTTCCAATAACTGCGCCTCTTTAAGCTTGAGCTTGATACTTCCGCTACGGCTCTTGCCATATATTTCTCATCTTCCACCATCAGTATCCGCATAATCACACCCCTTTCCTGTGTTTATGGCAAAGAGGCCGTCAAACAGCCTCTTTGCCAGTTGTGCTATAGTGTTATCTTCCAACGCTCACGCTGCAGTCAGGGTTGACGGTGACGTTGAATCCGCTGGGTGCCGTGCTGCTCCATGTCTTACCGCCATCGCTAGAATAGCTTATAACACCGTTTTCATTCTTTGTTATCAAGCTGTTAGCATCGCCCTCGGCAGGGGGAGTGCCATACGCAACCAAGGATTGGTCGTCACTGCCGGCCGGAGGAAGGCCGTCGTTCCATGTCTGCCCTCCGTCTAAAGAATAACGTAAATCGCTGCCTGTTGGCGTTCCCTCATTCCAAGTTTGTCCGCCGTCGGTGGAATAACTTGCCGTACCGTTATCCAGCTTGAATAGTTCACCCAATTTCCCGCCAGTTGCGGCATTTGCAGCAAGTGTTGTGGTCGTCCCGAGAGTCAGGACCAATGCTGCGCAAATGGTAATGTTCTTACCAGTTCTTAAAGTTCCTAAAAGTTTTGCTTTCATTAAGATTACCTCCGTTTAGTATTTGCAGGTAGCTACCTTGCAATTACCATCATAAAGGTGTAACCTTTGCTGAACCTGAAATAATAAAGTTTTTGAATGCTTTTCCGCTGAACGTCCCTCTACCCTTAATCACCTGTCTCAAACTTTGGACTTAGAAACTCCTTTTGTATTGTTTCATACTATACGGAAAAATATGAATTGTTGCATCAAATACATATCATGATAAATAATCGCATTTAAATATCATAAAAATTATAAAAGCAAAAGGAGTCAAGCCACAAGGGTTCAAGTCCTTTTGCTTCTTTTCTATTTGGAATACTACCTATAATAAGGATTACTTTCTCTTTAACTTATTATTATACATGTCTTTGTCCACAATTTCGATAATCTGTTCCAAAGTTAGATTCATTTCTGGTTTATGAGAGAACATTCCTATACTTGCATTGATAGAATAAGGCTTATGACTATTCTTATTTAAAGTTTTAAACCTTTCCTCGATCCTGCGGCAAGTATTATTTATTTCATTTTCATGTTTATTATCGAATAATATCATAAATTCATCTCCGCCATAACGGAAAATAGTATCATCAGGAGTGATTTCTTCTCTTATTACCCTACAAACATCGTTTATTAAAGAATCTCCCTCTAAATGTCCAAACTTGTCGTTTACCATCTTAAGGTTGTCTATATCAAAAAAGCAAAGGCTAAATTCCTTTTTTTCGTTCCTTGCTGTTTCAAATTTCCTCTTCATTATATCCATTCCGGCTCTTCTGTTTAAAACACCGGTTAAACTATCTGTAGATGCATGTATTGCCAATTCATTCTCCATCCTTTTTATTTCAGTTATATCTGCAACGCCGCTTAAAATAGACTTCTCTCCAAAATAATCGATCAGTTCATAATTAACTATAGTACATTTAATCTGGCCCGATAAGGTTTTTTGTTCTACTATATAATTATTAACTTTTCCGTTTATCTCTAACATTTCGTAAACTTTTTTTAAATCAGAAATATTTTTATATAAATACTTATGGTTAATAGTATCAAAGTGTTCTTTCCGAATATCATAAAATAGCATTGCCTTCTGATTTGTATACTGTATTTTGCCATCCTCGAATCTGGATATCAATAAAGGAAAGGGGTTTATCTCAAATAATTTTGTAAAAGTTAATTTATCCTCTTTGAGAATTTCCTCATTCAAAAAGTTTTTAACGTTATATCTATATATTATCAGGAATAAAACAAGAGCAATAAATACTGTAGAAGTAGAATTAGATTGCCTAATAACGGCAGTATTATTTTTACAAAAATATGAAAGACCTATTAGAAAAAAAATATGATTTAAACAATATATCCCCAATACCAATTTAGGATATATCGGAACGACCAATGCTACTGTAAGAATTGCCAAAATATAAGCATCAATGTTTCCAGTAAACCTTTGACTATTTAAGGATAGAATAGCCGCTATAAAAATTGTCAAAAATATATCAGAAAGCATTATACCCTTGGCGACATAAGAAAACCTGTATTGCTCTGAATTCTCAAGTAATCTGTAAATCACAATATAAACAAGTGATAATATTAAGATTATAATATGGATATTCATAAGATTTTGACGGTAAATTACATCAACACTATTATCTTTATATAAAGAAAAGTCAAGATAAAAGTTATAAAAACTCATGATAAAAATTACCCACTTAAATATTTTTCCCCGCTGTAAGCTTAAAAGAATATACCTTCTTTCAAATTCTAAGCTATTTTTAAAATCCATATTTAAAAATAAACCTTTTGAAATTTTATCAACAAATTGTAAATAAGCTTTTATCAAGAATTCTTACCTCTTCAAATCAGAATGGTTATATTATACTATAATAAAATATTTTTGAGTAAAATTACAAACGATAAATGAGTTTTATTTGCTGTCCAAGCTCAAAACAGACTGTATGCAATCGTTTTCAATTATGACTTCTACAAATATAAAGTTAAAAATGATGCATTGAAAATAATTACACTATTTTGTTTTGCAATATAGTTTGTTCTTTTCATCAAAGATAAATCCATTTGCTAAAAGAGACTTGCAGGAGGCTATGTTTTCTGGTTCAGGAAATACAATAATTCTCTGAGCTTTATCCAATGAGAATACTTTATTTACTAGCAATGCGATGATAGCTTTCCCGAACCCCTTTCCTAAATAATTTTCCTCCCCAATCAGATAATCAATGCTATAGCTGCCTGTAATAGGAATATTTCCATACCAATGCTCGTCGGCATCTGCACAAATATAATATTGGCAGAATCCTATCGGATTTCTATCATAAAGGGCAATAAAGTGATTTATAAAACTGAATTTATCGAACCGGCCATAAATTTCAGACAACCAAGCATCCGGATCTTCGTACCATTTCATGACGTGCTCTTTATTTAACCATGTTTTCATTAAAAGTATATCATCATCTTCAAATGCTCTGATTTTCAGCAAATCCATATATAATCTCCATTATAAAATAATTTCTATAAAAGTATGTAATTCCAAATTTCAATGCTGCCAGTAAATTCCTGTTTTCAATGTTATAATAATACCATATATTACTAGCGCTTTCTACCGTTCTCATTTAAGTATCGCCCGTACCATCCTTTAGATATGACAAAAAGAACAGTCCGGCTTCTTATTGAGCTCGTCCTGCTCTGAAATTTGGAATTCGCCGGTTTAAAATTACTCAACCGGTAAATGAACTTTCTTTTGCCATTAATCGCTCAGGTTTAGTATCAAGGTTTGAGGTGTCAGGCATATCCTCGTACCAGTTGATCTGTGCGATATTAATGTTCTTTTGCTTCCAGCCATTCAAGTTTAGTTTTTTAAGTGATACACAGCCATCTCATAATTCGTTACCTGCTCCCGATACGGCAATTTTCGCTGCCTTATCTTGCACTTTTTTCACTAAACAATCTTTGCATATCCCATATAGTCTTTGGCTATACCCATTGACTATAAAATGATACTTTTCTAAGATATTTTCACTCATATCGGTCATAAAGTTTTCTTTTATATCTTTAATCTGCCCGCATTTAACGCAAATCAAATGATAATGTTTGTGGGCATCGTTATTTGCATTGAATTCATATCTGTTGTATTCATTCTCAGACCCTAGTTTATTTATAATGTGCAGTTCTTCAAAAATCAGTAAGGTTCGGTACACAGTTGCCATGCTGATATCGGGGTGGTTTAACTTCACAAGCTCGTAGATGCCGGTTGCCGTTAGATGTTCTTCACCATGTTTCATTAATATCTCAAATATCTTTTCCCTCTGTATCGTATACTTATATCCTTTTTCTTCAAATAACTTTTTTAAATTCATTGCTGGTTTCATCATGGGACCACTCCTATTCAAAACAAAACCTTAATCTAGAAGCTTTAAACTATAGTGGCTATTTTCTTATTCTAGTAAGATTATTATATAGCCATCATACGCCGTTTGATTTCCGGGTATTACCGGAATCATAGCTTCCATATCTTAACGCCTCCTCCAGTTGTTATGATGTCTGTGTCCTGCGCAGAAATCATCATCGTGATTTCCGTGAGGTCCGCCGTGTACGCTGTGACCGCCGAAGCCCCCAAACCCATGACCGTGTCCGTGCTGCAACATAAACTCCTCCATCGACTTGCGTCGCTGCTCGAAGTCTTCATTAGGGAATTGTTCCTCATACCGCTTGATAATTCGCCCGAGATATTCGCTGAAAAGGCTAAGTTCCTCATCGTTTAAGCAGTCGAGTATTTTTGATGCTTCCAGCGTTTCGTCATCCACATCATCGGTAGCCTTTGTACCGCTCTCGGTCAACTTGATTTTCATAACGCGCTTATCCTCCTCCGACGGTTCGCGTGTGATGTAGCCGCTCTTTTCCAGTTTCGCAAGCAATTCAGCAAGAGACTGTTTGCTCATATTGAGCAGATACGTCAATTCTTTCTGGCTGATTTCAGGCTTCATTTTTAGAATAGCCAGTACACGGCCTTGCCCCCTGTGCGGATTATGTACCTTGCCGGCACCCTTGAAATTGTACAACGATGTCCTGTGCATCAGCATTTGAAGCTGCTGAAATTGCTCTGTGATGGTTATTTTTATTTCGCTCATTGTTTTCTCCTCCTTAATTGATATTAAGAGTTAATTTAACAAGTCAAGTACCTGACTGATATAAGTATAACACTAACAAACATATTTGTAAAGTACCTGACTAAAGGTTTGCACACTTTTGTAAAAATACTTACGTAACAAACCATCTTGAATCCTGAGCATAAAAAAGCGGAGGTATCTTCATTTTGAAAATACACCCGCTTATTTTTTATGTGATACCATGCGAGTTAAACGCATGGCATTTTTATTCTTGTAATCTTAAATTTCGCTGTATTTAGTCCTGGAAAGCTTGTATAATTCTTCTCTGTATGCCGGTGTTAATACAGCCGCACCGGAATAACCTATTGTTGCCGGTTTACCGGGTTTGCAGAATTTTTCTACGAACTTTGCTGCAGCTTCTCTCTGTTCTGCTTCTGTAGCATCAGGTGGGAGCGGGTCAGGAACAACGCCTATAACTAATTTATCGCCATACTTTTCATAAATCATGTGTGTATCATTCATTGGCTGCGGGCTCCACGTATCCCATCCTGCAGCTATAATATTGGGCACTTGTTTTTCAATCATTCCGCATGAATGGAAGTCAGCAACCAACCCCTTTGAATGAAGGTGGTCGGTAACTTTTCTCATAGCAGGAACAATCAATTCAGCTACTGTTGCAGGTGAGAAAAAGGTATCTTTTTGTGCGCCCCAGTCATCATGCATATAAAATCCGTCTATGCCCGGGAAATATTCAAGATGCTTGTCTATAATTTTTATGTAAAGATCTGAAATTTTGTCAAGCAGGTCTTTTATCGCATCTTTCTGTTCATCATCAATCATAGCCATGGCAGCATTCGGAAAATCCATAAAAGAAATAATCCTTTCGAACCATCCATTTTGCATCCAGACATTGTTATACACTTCATCAGTAAGGTGTGTGTTCTTGGCGCTTGTTTCCCAGTCCCAGCTGTCAATATCAGGCCATACTATCTTTTCTTCCCATTCATTTGCATCTTCAAGCAAAGGATTGCCGGGTTTTACAATGCTTCCCCCTGCTACAGGGATATATACCCATTCAATACCGAACATGTCTTTTCCGCCGCCTTGCTCTGCAGGCATCATGGTGTCTTCAACTACAAATGCACGGGCAACATTGTCAGGATTGGCCTTAGGCATGATGGAACGGGTCTCGACAGTGGTAATTTGCCAGATTGGATCTTTCTTTATTGCTGAAAGATAAGCTTTTTTGCGGGATACAGGAAAGTCATACAAAGGTGTAGGCGGCCCGCCAAACCTTCCCGGTAATTCACCTACAACTTTAAGCTCTTTTTCATCAAATTTTAAATTAGCCATATTTTCACTCCTCTTTTAGTATTAATGGGTATAGTCTTAGATTAGCTCCTTTCTTAATTATATTTGAATGTAAAGTGGAAAATGAATTAATGAATCGTGAAAGGTAAGGGCAGGTCCGAAGCAGTTCATTTGCATAGGCAGGTGCGGGACAGCTCATTCTTACATAAATTATAAATACAGTACAAGTGTGAACGTCCCCTTACTCTAGTTAAATTATACAATATTTCCTGCTTATGGTCCATATTACTAATTTTCATATAGTTCGATGGGTTATGTGCGTAAGACAAGATTGAAAACACTTCATTACACTTCTTAAAACCCCATTAGTTCCTTTACCCTGCGGCAATTATCAGCAGATGTAAGCATCTCCAGCAGTTTAAACGCTACATCAATTGCAGTAGAAGGGTTGTAGGAGGTTATAACATTATTATCTATCACTATACTTTCATTCACAATATTAACCCCGAATTCAGATAATTGCCTTTGCCTTCTGCTTCCATTCAGATTATATGTAGTCCCATTTCTACCTTTTAAAATTCCGCTCTTACCTATAGGCAGAGCTCCTACACATATGGATGCTATTATCCTTCCGGTACTGTTAAACTGTCTTATTATATTTAAAAACTCTTCACTGAAGGCATCTTCATAAAATCCTGCTTCTTCAAATCCTCCTGGGATTGCAAGTGCATCATAATCATTGACATTTATTTCTGAAACCTGTATTTCAGGGATGACTGTAAAATTCCATGTACATTTAAGTTTCTGTCTCATACCTGCAGTTACCACTAAAGTGGTGCCATCTCCTTCGAGTTTATTCCAGCCTAATACATCTGAAAAGACACTTGCTTCATATGCCTCAAATCCGTTTGCCAATAATAATAGAACCTTTTTCATATTTATACCTCCATATAGAATAAATAATTTTATAATCCTGACTTCATTATAGCAATTAATGTATCATCAATAAAATTAATCCTTTATGCCTGAGAAATGCTTAAAATTTATAAATCAATCAAGAATCCACTAGTTAACACTGTTTTACGCTTTTATATCCGCTATGTTATTTGCAGCTTAAAAACGGAATATCTACCACTTGTGTTAAACTCACCCTCCGTAAGCATTGTTTGCGGTAAGTACAACCTAAAGGATGCAAACAATGTTTATATCCTTTTTAATTGCAGTGGTAAAGCTAACCTCTAAAACTGAAAAATGGCAAAACCTCGTAAACAAACAGGTTGAGCATAACAAGCAACGATTGATATCTGTACCTTTCAAAATAAATGTTCAAATCACCAACCGTCGTTAGTTAGAGAGATAAAAAAGTAATAATCCACAATGATTATGTGGACATAATGCTCATTGGGATATTATTTTGAAGTTAGTTAATAAAAGATACCTCTGCGAGGCAAACTAACTAAGAGGTGATTCACAATGCCAAAGGATAGCCAGCCAGACAATAAAAGAGCTCGTATGGAAAAAAGCAAGGGGCAAACTCCAATAACACGTGAAAACCAAAATCAAAATCCCAATGCAAAGAAAAAATCTATTCAAAACAATGATGTATGAGGTGATTTTATGGCGAAGAAAGGTATGGCCCGGCCTGAATGGACGCATACGAAGCCACGTAACGATGATACTCCGGTACCTGAAATTCAGGGTAAAGCAAAACATGGCAAAGAACATGCCCGTCCCATCATTTCCGGTACGGCCTCTCCGGAGAATAAGGTCTACCATGAACTAAAAGGCGACGGCTCTGTTGGTGATCCTCGGTAAGGAACCACATTTCCGTCTCTCATCTGACCACGATATTGTGATATGCCCCACTTTTTGTATTTGGTGTTTATTACTTCCACCGTCTACTTAAAGAGAAGCATATCATTGTCATGGTCAGATTTTCTATCAAAGATACCATATAATTTACTTTGTTCGTATCATAGTCACAGAGATTTTGACCGCCCTTCCATAACAGAAAAGCATCTGCTCATCTCTGATGAATAGATGCTCTTTCAGATAAAACAAAATTGCATTTTTGAAGAAACAATTGGATGTTGACCTGTTCCTTGTTGCGGTCACAATTTGCTCTGCCTAACCTGTCACATAAACCAAGTAGCGCTACCTCGTGTATATCCGTATTGTGCCCCATGCCTTTTATGTCGGCAAATGGCAAGTCCTTCAGCACGAATAGTATCTGCATATGGTACCGGATTAGTTCAGATACTTCATGGATAAAAAGACGGTCATCGGAAAACTCCTGTAAAAACCTTTTTGACAGTTCTGCGCCAACCTTATCGTGATCATATGCAGTGAGCCTTCCTTTTCTGATTTTGGTGGTAGAAGGCTTTCCGATGTCATGTAAAAGAGCCGCCCACATAAAGACCGCCGGGTTACGGCTTTGTAATTTTACTTCTGCAGCCTCATCCACCACAAGCATGGTATGGTTCCAAACACTGCCTTCGGGATGATGCTTTAAAGATTGCTCCGTGTTCTTCAGCCTGTAAAGTATATCCAATGGATATTGGCTAAATGGCGGGTCAGAGCACACATCGTTTAGATACACAGACGGTTTGCTATCCTGTAGTAGATGAATGCCTATATCAGAATACAGCGACTGCAGGATCATTTTTCTTCTTCCGAATCCTGATTGTTTAAGCCAAAAATAGCTCGGGCACTTTCGGCATTAGGATCATGCTTAATATGCTTGGAATGGAATTTCCCATCTTCTTTCTTTTTATTTTTAGTGCTTTTCATATTATTATCATTACTCATAAACAACCTCCTATTGCTTTGTATTTGGACCTAGCGCTTCTTTTTTCGCATTATGGTTTTGATTTTGGTTGTCTCCGGGAATAGAATCCACTGCATTTTTTAGTTTTTCCTGTTTATTGGCCGAAGGACTATTTTTCTTTTGATCATATTTCGGCATTTTAAATCACCTCAATCATAGCTTTCCAGCAAAGATAAAATATTAAACCTATTTATAATCTTTTTTTATAGTTCAATTCTATATGACTTATTAACTATTTTTTGTAATTATTTTAACCAAAGGAGTTGTACATACCATATTTTTCAAGTATCATATAGGTATAAAGATTACCATCTATTTATTTAAGAACATATTCTAATAAGTAAACTATAAATCTATAATGAGAGGTGAAGAAAATGCCAACAGTAAAAGAAAACTACATTAGAGCACTTAATCACCAGAAGCCATATTGGGTGCCTGATTCTACAACAGGAATCTGTCGACCGGGCTTCAGCGATGATTATGAAAAGGGGCCAATAGGCGGCGGATATGACGCTTTCGGTGTCCGATGGGTGTGCCCTAATTCCGGTGCCGGAGCGCCTATCCCTGCTCCGGGAGAATTTCTTTTAAAGGACATCACTGAGTGGAACAAGGTTGTGAAATTCCCGGATGTAGACGCAATTGACTGGCGGAGGTATGCTGACACTGCTTTGATAAATTATGATAAAGAAACTCAGTTTCTTGAATTCGGCAGCGGCAACGGACCCTATGAAAGGTTAGGTGCATTGATGGGGTTTGAGGAAGCCTTAATAGCTATGTACGAAGAACCGGAAGCAGCCTATGATTTAATAGGAGCAATAACCGACTATAAGATAAAGGTTGCGGAAAAGGTAGCTAAATATTACAAGGCTGATGCCTTCACAATCTATGATGATATCGCAACGGAACAGCATCCCTTCATGGCTCCGGAAACATACCGCAATCTTATAAAACCTCATCACAAACGCCTTTTTGATGCAGTAAGAAACCTTGGAATGTATCCCATACAGCACACCTGCGGTAAAGCAGACATGCTCATAGAAGACTTTATTGAAGCCGGCGCTCAAGCCTGGTCAGCAGTACAGCCTACCAACGATATCGAAGGCATATTGCAAAAGTACGGAGACAGGTTCACAATTATCGGCGGTTATAATACCAATGGTGCTCCGGGATATTCCATGGATGAAGAAATAATCCGCGCAGAAGTTCGACGCTGCTATGATACCTATGGGAAATATAACAGTTATATATTCTTTGGATTTTTACTTGTCAATTCAAGCGATCCTAACGCCAGGAATATTGCAATGATACCTATGGCTGATGAAGCTGTTAAATACGGCAGAAAGCTGGCAGGAATTGCATAAGCACTTTCCAAGAGAATGTGCACTTTAACCGCAAGGATGGTTTGATAGGTTGATTTTTCGTCTCTGACCTGATTGAAACAATGTTTCGACCAGGTTTTTTATTAGCCGCCTTATTTTAATAAAATGCTGAATGAGCATATCTGCCCAGCTGCATCTTTGCTGGAAACAGCGGACTCTTCACATAATAATCATAAATTAATGAATTGTCTTAGCATATTTGATAAAATTAATATTAACTTGATAAAACTATTAAAAGGCTAATAGTATTGTGATTCCAAATGATTGGTCATAATTTTTACAGCATATACTAAGAGGAGAATGGAGGAGAAGAGGTTGATATATACATTTGCACAAACGAAAGATTCAGAAATGCTTACGAATGTTCCCCTTGAGAGATTATCCACGGAGGATATCAACTGGTATTGGATAGATTTTGAATCACCTAATGAAGAGGAAGTGGCTTTATTAAGCGAGCACTTTAAGTTCGATGATCTGGCTATAGAGGACTGCCTTGAGCACTTGGAACGCCCTAAAGTCGATTATTATGACACCTATAACTTTTTTATATTTCATGCTCTGGACGAAAAGACACTGGAACCAATCGAAGTGGATTTATTTGTTAGTGCAAATTATGTGGTTTCTTTCCATAAAACAAAGCTAAAAGAAACTGAAAATGTCCGTAAAAAAATCTTAAATAGTGCAACCATCCAGGAAGAAAGGTCTACTTATATTGCTTATTTAATTCTTGACGAAATTGTGGATTATTATTTTCCCTCAGTATTCCGAATTGAGGATTCTTTAAGTGAGATTGATATACAGTCAGGAGACAGCAGGATTCATAATCTGATTGATCAAGTCTTTCAAATACGGACAGATCTGCTGAAATTAAGGCATATAATAAATTCCATGAAGGAGTTACTATATAGGGTGCTAAATTCAGGGCGTTTGGAAGGTTTTAAAGATAACAAGCGATATTTTAATGATATTTATGACCATCTGTTAAGACTTTCGGATATTGTTGAATCAAACCGTGAAGTTACTTCAGATGTCCGCGATAATTACATCTCCATAAATTCTCATAAAATGAATAAAATCATGACTATACTTACTGTAATAACCTCAACTTTCATACCTTTAACGTTTATAGTAGGAATATATGGAATGAATTTTGATTATATGCCGGAGCTAAGGTGGCGGTATGGTTATTTTTATGTTCTTGGGATTATGGCATTGATCGGCATTATTATGTTGCTCTGGTTTAAACGAAAAGGTTGGTTTGACATCAAAAAATAAGGGCCTACAATATGAAAAGAGCATTAATATAGCAGGGTTAAGATGCTGATTGCCGCAATGTAGGGAATCTTCCTAAATATTTTCTCTATAAAACATAGGAAGGATAGAATAGTTGAAAATTTCTCAATTTTTATCCAGCGAGATATGAAGGCTCCTCAGAAGCTTAATACGTAGTAAAATCTTCAGATCGTCCTTTGAGTAATCTTTGTATCCGTTATCCATGCGCTTTGGTGTAATACATACCTGCCGCACTTAACGGGTAAATCTCAAATGTAATTCAGTTTTTCATAGAAAATATGACTATAAGCAGTCATATTTGAGTTTTATGTAAATATGATAATTATATAAGTTCATATTTTATCATGAGGGGAAGTATGTTTATGCAGTTCTACTATGGAGAGGGAAACCTGTCCAGGATCTTGGATGAAATGGAATTTTGGAAGCGGCAAGAATCAGAACACACAATTGTTATTCGTCAAATAGTAAATAATTTGGAATCAGAGTTTGTCATACGATTACAACAGTTTGAACAAGATTTTCACCAAGTAGAAGGAATAGCCGTAAAATATATAGAGACAATTATTAGGTCAAAGGGGAACATAAACCTTACCATACAACAGCAAACTATGCAATTAATCAGCCTTGCTTTTTGCCAAAGCCAGCAATTCATTATGCTACTTAACCAAATTTTATCTGAAAGTGAAGCTGCACGTAATAATCCTGTAGCTGCCGTGGTTATAAATCATATTCGCCGTGAATCTGAATATTTTATTGGAATAGCACAGACAGTCTTGTCATAGTTAAAATATTAAATACTTCAATTTTTAGTCATTAACACTTTCATATCAGAATGTACATCTACATTCCCTTATATAAAGACAAAGAAGTCGCCGCTCCGGAATCATCTTCATTTTCAAATGCTTTTAAAAATATAACATTTCGCATGCTTCCAGTTCGGCAACCATATAACCATCCGGAATAGTTCCCTTATAACTGTAAGGCCCTTCAATACCCATCAAAGCCGGAAAGCGCAATTGCCGCGGGAAGCATAAGAATGGATGCAGAATCCAATTTGCACACAATGCCGTATTCATCATATAGCCTCCGCCTTTTTCTCCGTATTTTTTATCAATATAACCAAGCATATAACAGCCAGTACATTAAACACGGGGAAGATAACGGCTTCAATAGAGTTTATCTCCACTCCGTTTAATGACATATTGACGATCATGGCGGAAATGGCAGTCAGCATGGTAATCCCCTTTAATATGATAATCGATGAAAGAAGATACCCCAATGGCCTTCGCTTAATAAGCAGAATACCGGACAACGCGGCGGTCGGAACCACAAATCCCAAATCCATTCCTTGAATGACCAGCGTCGTATAATGCTCAAGGCCCGCAGGAACCGCATCGTTCAATATGGAAGGAGCAATTTTAGAAAGCCAGAGTATACCGATCATAAAGGCAATAAACAACTGAAAGCCCCCTAATATTTTAACGGGTAGTTTCTTTTTAAACATGGATGGCATATTCTGGATGTCAAAGCCTGTTAAGCATAGAATGAATGCAAAAAAACTTAAAGACATTAAAAATACATATACGATAAAAAACCGGTTATACGTCCATAAAAATGTATAGGACATGTATGTGTAAAGGAAATAGCCCAAGGTTCCGCTCAGAAAAAGCCGGCCTCTGAAAGACCCCCGGATTGCCGCTGTCAGCGATATGGACATCAACGGTATTGCCAAAAACAGGGTAATAAAATCCGATGCCTTTCCCTGCGATGCAACGGAAAGCGAATCATTTTTATATAATCCTTCCCCTAAAACTTTAACCCTTTCACCGGTGATTGCCTGAAATTCCTTTTCGGTTGCTTCGCCGGACCAAAACAGTCCTGCGGCACATGCAATTGTAGAAAGCAGGATAATCAAAATAACAAGAACAGAAATTGATTTTTTATGTTTCATAAATAAGCCCCCAATTCAAAATTTATTAGTTTCCAATATATCTAAAAGCTACTCATTTTTTTCTTCCATAGCCTTTAAGTTCAGCATAATCTGCGATATAAAAAGCCTGGCATTTTTCAATCTGTCATTTCCGACGCCTGCATAAAATTCTTTCATGAATTTTATCCCGTCATTTTCGGCAGTTTTCCAGAATTCATAGCTTTTTTCAGTGACAACAAGCCTTGTGACCCTTAAATCTTTCTTATCCTTTTCAAGCCTGAGCATCCCTTTTTCTTCGAGCTTTAACGCAACCTGCTTTATATTCTGATGTGAAGAGCCCATCTCTTTCGCCGCTTCCTTTATTGTAGGCGGCTTTTCAAAAATATTAAAAAGGATCAGCAGCAAAAACCACTGCTTTGAGGTTATATTATATTTGCTTAAAACCCTGTCAAGTAAAGTATCCATTTTGTTTGCGACCACCAGTAATGCGCCGAAAATAAAATCAGTATCGGTAGCTTCATCAACCTTATTCATGATTGTTCCTCCTAAATATAAATGTAATGTATTACCTATAAAGATAATATATTACCTTGTTTTATTTGTCAAGAGATACTAAAGATTTTTCAAAAATATATCCGACATGATGTAAATCTGCCCTCGTCAAAGAGTTATTCGTAGAAACGTATAATAGTTTCTTTTGCAGGATTATATAAATCAGCGGCTCGAACCTAGTCAGCATCACTTTTGCCAATTGTAAGTTAATCAGAGATCAGCTCTTGGTCATCATCAAACAATTCAGATAGGAGAATATGAGGAGCATCCATTAGTCTGTTCTCGGATGTAAACGAGACAAATTCAGGACCATCCGGCAACAGCTGAAAAGTTAGGTCATAAAAGATGCAAATTAAAAACGCGAACATTAAGGTAAGCTAAAATGAGTCAGACAATCTGTAGCCAGTTAAAAATCCCCTCGCTTCTTTAGGGAAAAAGTGAGGGGGTGCAGGGAATTATTTTTTAAATTTTTATAAATCTTTTTGTATTTTATAGATAAACCCTTTCCAACTAACTTCCTGGCCGGCTTAACAATTCGTTTGTGATTGTTTCGGAAGCCGCAGCTTTTCCTCTGCGGCAATGATTTCGGCCCCGCCTTCACCGTTCAAGGTGGCTATATCACCACATTTTACATCATGGATATCGTAATATCATCATGAGTCGATCCATGCGGATTGGGCTTATGATTGGCGAGTGGCAACCAATCAAGACATCTCCTCTGCGACAGCAGTTTCTTCCGGAAGCTGATACCCGATTTCACATACATCCGTATAAAGCAGGTTTTCTGAAACAACTTGTTCGGATTTGATGTCTATCTTTTGCCGACAGACAGAAACCCGCTCAAAGGTTTTCCCGTCTTTTTTAAAAAAGCTCTTTTCGCGATTAATGATCTCGTAACGATGCCCTTTAGCCTGATCCACAAAAATACGGCCATATATGTAAGGCTCATTGATGGATATTTCAATTTGGAAGGTAAGATCGGTGTTGTTTTTTACCTTTAAATCCAACCACCCCTCGTTGACCGTAGCGTCCACACCATCCGGTTCATCCTCATCAGGAGAAGGAAAATCCTTAACCTGATGAGGATGCCGTTCTACAATAGTGAGGGGAGTATGCAGAAACATCCAAAACAGAAAATTGCTGAGATGACACAAACCGCCTCCCGGGACCGTGACCAATTCGCCGTTCACCACGCACAAACCGTCCTTATACCGCTCATTTTTCTCGGCATAACTCACGCGCTGCCAAAATGAAAATATTTCACCAGGGCGTATTAATATGCCATTTACAGGCTCCGAGGCAAGGTGCAGATTAAACACCTTGTTTTCCTGATATTTCATATCAAAGCCTGTATTTTCATTTAGAAGCTTCGACTTGGTTTCATATATACAAAAAGGCAAAAACTCTGGAGCCTTTGCTTTTGCATAACGGTTCCGATCAAAGTACATCTTGGCATAGAAGAATAATTTTTTTTGTGTCCTGCGGATTGGTAGTAAGAATGGAAACAACTGAGTAATTCTTTTTCTTTTCATCTCCGAGGCCCCCCTTTCTGAAATTATGTAACCCTATCCCATTTGATAATTTTATCTTATCGAAATCAGGCAGGCGATGTTGGAATTTTTGCTTATCAAAATCTTAATAAATTCTTATGAAAAACTTATTATTTTCCTATACTGTTGTATACAGCTAATGCATCGGTAATATTATACTGTTCCGAACGGTGATCCCCTTTCGCACCGGCTGAAACAAGGATATATTCTTGTTTACCCACTTTGGCCAGACTCGCGAGACATAGGCCGGCCTCATCGGTATATCCAGTCTTTCCTCCTAAAATTTCCCCACCAATAATGTTTTGATTGTTGAGTTCTTCAAACATGGTATTATAAAAGGTTATCCCTAGAAGGTGCTTATTAGTAGGTTGTGTGGAATGACGGGATGAAGTAAAAATCTCCCGGAAAGTATCATTTTGCAAAGCATAGCTTAGAAGAATAGCCATATCTTTGACTGTTGTGTAGTGGTTTTCATTTTGAAGTCCGGTTGTATTTTCAAAATGGGTATTGTCCATACCGAGATCTGCCGCTTTTTGATTCATTATTTTTACAAAATTCTGTTCTGATCCCGCAATCTGATCAGCAAGCCCAATACAGCTCTCTGCACCACTGGGCAGCATTACTCCATAAACAAGATCGATTGCCCTGACCTGCTCACCGGGTTGGAAACCTGCCATTGATGCATCTGCTTCGTACAGCCCCTGAAACGTAGAATTGGTAAGTTTGATTTTTACCTTCAAATCAGGTAAATTTTCTATCGCAACAATGGCCGTCATCATCTTAGTTAAAGAAGCAGGATAGATTTTTTCTTCACTGCTTTTCTGCATCAGGACGGTATCATCTGCTAACCGGATCAAAATCGCATTAGAGCTGTTAAGCTTATCGAAAGATATAGATGCAGAGTGATCGGATTCTATCTTTGATGGAGGAACCGGTGTTGTTCTATCGCCGGAAGAATCGGGTGTTATCTTTAAAGAAGAATACAACGAGGTTTTATAGTCATGTCCCTTCTCATATATATGTTGGCTTCCTGGAGTAACGATGGATTTGTAAACAAAAGCAGCAATGACAAACGTCAACAGAAATATCACAAATATGCGTATTCTTGGCTTTTTATTTTTTACTTTTCGTACTATGATAACCAGCTCCTTATTCTGTGATGATATTATTCAACCACAGAACAAGGAGATATGTTGGAATTCCATCTTATGAACTTCTTAAGATTTTCTTATGGCGGTCGTTTATAGTTAAAAACAAATTGTATTAGCAAAGAAAATCCCTCCAAAGGGGTAAACTGCGGGATACGATATTGCCTTTTCAGGCATGGAAATATATATATTATGTTGACTAAATATTAACTACCATAAATACTTTCAACGCTTTTGGCGATTTCTTTGACCGGCTCAACTACGTGATGGGAAAATCAAAATAAGTGTTTGGATAAGGTTCGTGTTTCAGTGTGTAATGCCACCACTCGTAATCGTATGAAACAAAACCGCAGGCCTCCATGATATAACAAAGGTATTGACGGTTTCTAGCTTCGGCTTGCGTGATTCCTTTTGCTCCATGATGTGAGGCTGAATCCATCAAATCAAAGTCACCGCCCATTGAAACAAGTGTATTGTCGGCTAAATGATAAAGTGTTAAGTCAATTGTGCTGCCCCGGCTATGGCCCGACTTAGCGGCCACATATCCTTTTTCAACTATCTCGGTTTTGTAAATATTTGGATAGTGTTTTAGTTTTGTCCGGCCATCTTCCGGCTGTTTTGACCAGCGCAGAAAACAATCTACGGCGCGTTGAGGGCGATAACCATCCCAAAGAAGCAAGCCAAAGCCCAGGGATGCGGCGTTTTCCCGTGCTTTTTCCAGGGCTTTGCACAAAGCTCTCGTACCGACAATTCGATTGACTTCATATCCGTCCACCGGTTTGCCGGTAAAATTATCCCATGTGGCGTATTTAGCATCCCACCGTATTCCGGATACAAACTCATCTACAAAGACAAAATCATTTTTCATCATCTTTTTCCTTTCAATGTCAACGCCACAATCCTGTCGATCACTTCCGCCAAGGTTAACCCTGCGGCTGCCATCATCCTCGGATAACGGCTGTATGAGGTCATACCGGGCAAAGTATTAACCTCGTTAAGTATTACTTTTCCATCTTCCTTCAGAAACATATCCACCCTAGATAGTCCCCTGCATCCCAAGGCGCGATATATGGCTTTTGCTGTCTCCTGAATGAGCAAACGCGCCTCCGCCGAAATGTCGGCGGGAACGGTTACTGTTGAGTTTTCGGAACCCTTTTCAGGCTCATTCTCCTGATGTATTCTGAAAAAACTATGAGACAGGCTAATCTGATCTACCTCGCCTGCAATCAAATCCATATCATCCCCTAATATCGCACATCCTACCTCACTGCCGGCGACAGCCTCTTCAATCAACACCTTCGAGTCATACTGCCTTGCGGTTTCCACCGCACTTCGCAATTCTTCCTTTCGGCATACCTTAGTGACGCCGAAAGATGAACCCGATCGGGCCGGCTTTACAAAAACGGGATAAGTAAACCCGCCCGCATCAATATTCTCCTTCGCCGTGATAATCCAGAAATTTGGCGTAGCGATTCCTGCGTTTCCAGCGACAATATAAGCAAGGGATTTGTCCATACACAGGGCAGAACTTTGGACATCGCAGCCTGCATAGGGGATGCCGGAAAGCTCCAACAAACCCTGCATCGCACCATCCTCGCCAAGTTTGCCATGCAGAACGGGAAACACCATATCCAAAGGGATCGTTTTATATTGTCCCTGCTCCAGAACAAGCAATCCATGTATGCTTCTGTCCGGTGACAGCATTGCCGGATGGCAGCTAATCTTTTCCCAATTTCTGTCAGGGAAGTTACAAAGCTTCCAAACACCATTTTTTGTAATCCCGATATAGAAGGGTTCATACTTTTGGGGATCAAGATTTTTTGCGACCTCTTGGGCAGATTTAACGGAGATGGGATGTTCTTCGGAACAGCCTCCGAATATAATTGCGATTTTCAACTTATCCATGCTGCTTTCTCCTTTCAAATTTCAGGCAATTGATAATAGTATTTTCAACAGTATCCCTCAAAGCGTGTTCTGTGTAATAGGCGGTGTGCGGAGTAATAAGCACATTCGGTAATTTTTGTAACCGCAGCAACAGTTTGCTTTCAATGGGTTTTTCTCTGCAGTCAAAGTAGAAAACTCCTTCCTCTCCTTCGAGGACATCCAGCGCCGCACCGCCTAGTTTACCGCTTTCCAGCGCTGTAATAAGAACCTCGGTATCAAGGAGTGAACCGCGTCCTGTATTGATAATAAACGCGTCCTGCTTCATCTGCCCGATACGCTGGCGATCAAAAAGATGGTTTGTATCCGCGTTAAGCGGTGTATGTAGCGTTACAATATCGCTCTGCTGCAACAATTCATCAAGAGGAACGTAATCGGCAGAGGTTTTGGGACGATGGTCATAGGCTAATATGCGGCAGCCAAAACCCCGCAGCCTATCAATAACTGCTGTGCCAATACGTCCTGTTCCAATTACTCCAATAGTCATATCGCGTAATTCTTTCCCGCGTACATCATTCAATCTGAAATCATGAATATCTGCACGGCTGATAATGGATTTCGCATTCCGCACCGCCATCAGCATCAGCATTAATGTGTAATCAGCCACGCTATCGGGCGAATAAGCGACATTTTCAACGGAAACGCCAACGCTCTGTGCGTATTTTACATTAATATGGTTATATCCAATACTTCTTGTGGAGATATACTTTACACCGGCTTGGCTGAGCCCAAGAAGAACGGAATTTGTGATTTGAGTTTTATGGCCGATGCTGATGCATCGATTTCCCAAGGCCAGTTCAATATTAACTTCCGATACCGCTGCATCTGTGATAGTTGGCATAACGCCAAAGCGAGGCGCCGCCTCCTGGAACAAAACGGTCTCATCCTGTCCGCATCCGTAAATTGTAATTCCCATTTTTGCCATGATTTAGATTTATCCTTTCATATTACATTCTTCTTTGCTTTTATCGCATACTATTTCAAATTAACGTAAAAGTAAAATCTTCTCTTCACTCTACAATTTGCAAGCAGAAATAGAAGCATTTGTATGTTCTATTTCCTTTTCAGCTCCGAGGCCCATTTTCTGAAATTACGAAAGCCTATCCCATTAGATAATTTCATCTTATCGAAACCAGGCAGGCGATGTTGGAATTTTTGCTTATCAAAATCTTAATAAATTCTTATGAAGAACTTATTATTTTCCTATCTTTCCTCCTAAAATTTTCGCATCAATAATGTTTTAATTGTTGAATTCTTCAAGCATGGCATTGCAAAAGGTTATCCCTCGAGGGTGCTTATTAGGTAAGTTGTGTGGAATGACGGGCTGAAGTAAAAACCTCCCGGAAAGTATCATTTTGCAAAGCATACCATAATAAACAGCTCCTTATTCTTTGCTGATACTATTCAACCACAGGACAAGGAGCTATGTTGGAATTCCATCGAACTTCTTAAGATTTTCTTATCTCGGTATCTGGAATTTCAATGCGACATACATATTCTTGCGACACTCCTGCATCTTAATAGTTGTAAAGATAGGAATAAAACAGATTAAGGAGAAAATCACCATATCTTAAGGTTTTATTAAGACATCTCTTTTTTAAATATCATATAATAAGCAAGTTAATTACAATGGAGGTGAACTTATTGATCATTACGGTTTTAAGATTTATTATAGCGTCAGTTACATGGTTTATCAGTGCTTTGCCATTCTTGATCCCATACCATATCCTACTGACCTCTCAAAGCAAAAAGATGGTCTATAAACTGCCCATTGAGCATATGGTAATCGCTTGTATCTTTGTGTACTACATTGCAGGTGTGCTAAGTTTTACGGGGATTCCTTCCATAGTGGATATTGTTCAGAACAGCTTTAGCATAATAACGCCAAAGGGATTGAATTTTCCACCGGATGAGATTAACATGATTCCATTTCGTTGGCTTACAGAGGGTGTTCGCCCATATATGGAAAATATATTGCTTTTTATCCCTCTCGGCTTTATGCTTCCATGTATTTGGAAAAAGTATGAAGTGTTATGGAAAACAGCATTATACGGTATTATATTCTCCCTTATCATAGAATTTTGCCAATTATTCAATACTAGAATAACGGATATTGATGATTTACTGATGAATACTCTCGGAGCGTTAACCGGATGGGTAATTTTCAGGCTGCTGAAAGAACATTTAGCAAAATTACAGGACAAGTTTTCTGTCCGAAGTACCAATATCGGAAAAATTCCCTTGCTCCTTCGTGAAGAGGCATGGTTTTATCTGGCCTGCGCATTCGCCGGTATGTTCTTTGTGTTTTACCCATTTTTAAGACCTTTCCTTCACCCACATTTAAAGTACTTTATTTTTTAATACAAAAGGATAAGTTATCCGACTTAAGCAGATAGCTTATCCTTTTCTTGCTTTTGTGGAAGCACGACAGTAAAGACTGTCTTTTCTGTATTACTTTGCACGAAAATATTGCCTCCATGGGCGTTTACAATTTCTTTGGCAATAGCCAGTCCAAGCCCGGCACCGCCTGTATTGGTAGAACGGGATGTGTCCAGCCGAAAAAATTTCTCAAATATCGTTTCCAGTTTTTCTTGTGGGATAGGATTACCTTGATTCATAAAAGTTATAACAATATTTTCGTCCTGCTCTTTGGCAGAAATGTCAATGACGCTGTTTTCATAGCTATAGGCTATCGCATTTTTCAGAATGTTATTGAACACACGGGCCAGTTTGTCCGCATCTCCCCACAGCGTGAGGCCGTCAGGCACATTGACTGACACCTGCCTTTCCAGTGGCGGAGTCAGCATCGGATAGAATTCATCTGCCATCTGCTGGAGCATGAACAGTAAATTGATTTTTTCTTTATTCAAAACAATAGTTTGAAGATTAAATCTGGTGATCTCAAAAAACTCATTAATAAGCTGCTCTAACCGATAAGCCTTTTCCAAGGTAATACCAACATATTTTGCCTTCTGTTCAGAAGGCATATCAGGTGCTTCATCTAGAAGGCTTAAGTATCCTATAACGGAGGTCAGAGGTGTCTTTATATCATGAGCCAAATAAACTACCAAATCATTTTTGCGCTGCTCGGCATCAAGAGCAGCTTTCTTTTGTCTTTCCAAGTTGTTTTTTATCTGATTTAGCTTATTTTCCATAAAATCCAATTCCGATGATAATGTAATTTCAGCATCGGATTCCTCAGCAAGTTTATCCATTCCGGCGCTGACTTCATCGAAATATTTAGTAAACCAGGAAATTGAAAATTTAAATATAATAACTAAGAATACGAGAATCACAATTAATGTAATAACTTCTATATTATTGTAAAATGTTAACCGGTAAATTAATAAAGCAACGTTTTCGCGCAAATGAAACGTATTCATTAAAAAACGGACAATGCTATCTCCAACACTGAAGTTTTTTTGAATTACAAAACGCAGAAAGATAACAATTGCAGCCGCGGCAAAAACAATAAGGAGCATTTGAAGAAATATCTTCCTTTTTAATTTCCAATAATCATTTTTTCTCTTACTTTTCAATTTTATAGCCAACCCCCCATACCGTTTTGATATATTTGGGATGTTCCGAGCTGTCATCCATTTTTTCCCTTAAATGCCTGATATGGACCATTACCGTATTATTGCTATTGGTAAAATACTTGTCTCTCCATACCTCATGGAACAATTCTTTCGAACTGACCACCCGTCCGCGATTGGAACAAAGGGTCCAAAGAATGGAAAATTCCGTAGGAGTGAGAGACAGTTTTTTCTCATTAAGCGTACATTCATGGGTATCCATGTTAAGTACCAGGCCGGAAAAGGCAATCAAGTGTTCTTCCTGGCTTGGCTCCGCAGAATTATATTTGGTAAATCTCCGGAGCTGTGCCTTTACGCGGGCAATAAGTTCCAATGGACGGAACGGCTTGGTGATATAGTCGTCCGCACCTAAGGTCAGCCCGGTAATCTTATCGACTTCCTCTTCTTTGGCTGTCAGCATGATGACCGGAAAATTATGCTTTTCCCGGATTTGCTGACAGATTGAAAAACCGTCTACATCGGGGAGCATGACATCCAAAATAGCGAGGTCTAGTTTTTCATTTTCAATGCAGTTAAGGGCATCCTTGCCGTTATAAAATTTAAAGACATTATAATTCTCATTTTTCAGATAAACTTCAACCAAATCGGCAATGGCTTGTTCATCATCAACTATTAAAATATTTGCAGCCAAAAGCGTCATCTCTTTCTTTAAAGATATATCCCCACAATTATTATACCGCAAAGCAAAAAATTCATTTTATAGCTTTTTGCTTATGAAAATCTTAAGATTTTCTGAATATCGCGGTACTGATAGTCTTTACACACAAATATAAGTATCAACTTCGTCAATAGCAAGGGTTTTAAGCAGTAAATTCTCTAGAGAATTTAAGTGATAGTACTCAAAGACATCGAAGCTCGTAGTTATAATTCTCCGGCTTTTCCCCTTTGATTTTTCCCGCCAGAATGAGCGTAATTCTAGAGGACAAAAGCAGAAAAATTTTATAAATTCTTAACAAAATCCTTACATTTCCATTACAGTAAATTACTTGATTTAACTGCTTAAAATTTATACGATTACAGGGACAGACAATGTATGCTAAATAAAAATAAATTTGAAAGGAAAGGTATTTATGAACAAATCTTTAATTAAAAAGATTGCGGCTATTGCCCTCACAGCCGTAATCGCAATCAGTGGTACATCGGCTGTTCTTTCTTCCGCCCAAACATCGGCAAATGCCTCCGCAAAGTCTCAAACGATCAAATATTCAGGGAAAGTACCCAAGTACGTTTTTCTTTTTATCGGTGACGGAATGAGCTATCCCCAGTTCCAATCCGCAGCTAACTATCTGGCTATTAAGGCAGGCGCAAAAACAGAAATTGACGGTGGAATTTTAGACGGTTCAAGGAAACTCGGCTTTATGAACTTCCCGGTTGCTGGATCCGCAACAACTTATGATTCATCTTCATTCACTCCTGACTCCGCTTCCACAGCCACTTCAATAGCAACAGGCTACAAAACCTACAGCGGAAGTATCAATGTCGATGAAACAAAAACAATAAAATATGAAACTATCAGTGAAAAACTAAAAAAACAGCTCGATTATAAAATCGGTATTATCACAAGCGTTACATTAAACCACGCAACTCCCGCCGCCTTCTATGCTCATCAGGCAAGCAGAAACGATTATTATGAAATCGGTGCGGAGCTGATTACCAGTGGATTTGATTATTTCGCAGGCGGCGCAATCTCTGGAAATGCAGGAAATGACGGAACCTCCCCCGATCTTTATAAACTGGCTGAAAATGCAGGTTATAAAGTGATTACAAAGCAAGCGGACGCAGCAAAGCTCACCGCCAACGATGGGAAAGCAATTGTCATCGCTGAAAACCTCGCAGATTCCCAGGCGCTTTCCTACGAGGTTGACCGTCCGGAAACTGAATGGTCGTTAAGGGACTATGTCAAAAAGGGAATTGAAGTTCTCGACAATAGTAAGGGCTTCTTTATGATGGTTGAAGGCGGAAAAATCGACTGGGCATGTCATGCTAACGACGCAGCGTCTTCTATTCACGACACAATCGCATTCAGTGATGCTGTAGACGAAGCGATAGCTTTCTATAACCAACACCCTGATGAAACTCTTATTGTTGTAACCGGCGACCATGAAACAGGCGGTTTGACAATCGGTTATGCGGGAACGGACTATGATACCTATTTCCAGTACCTCCAAAACCAAAAGATTTCCTATGCAAAATATGACAGAGATTATGTAGCGAAATACGTTGAAAACAAGACAAAATTTACGGATGTTCTTAAGGATGTCAAAGATCTCTTTGGCCTTGTAACTGCTGATGATCCTTCGGCAGGGGAAAATCCCGGTTTGGTATTAAGCGATTATGAAGTGAAACAGCTTAGGGATGCTTATGAAATCACATTGGCCACCAGCTTGGCAGGCACTTATGTAAGCAACACAAGCGGGGACAGATATTTACACTATGGCTATCAGTCCAAGCCCTTGACTGTGACAATCACACATATCCTCAACCACAAAGCAGGTGTTGACTTTACGTCGTATGCCCACACAGGCATTCCTGTGGCAGTTTTTGCTCAGGGCGCGGGACAGGATTTATTTTCCGGTTATTATGACAACACCGATATTTACAAGATATTAGCGGCAATAACCGGCGTTAAATAATTATCCTTTATCTGATTTATAAAAAATAGTTAAATCATGAGCCGCTCTTACCAGAGAGCGGCAGTGCTTTTTAACTCATAATCTAAAAATTAAAGGAATTAATAATTTATGAAGAGATTTACTTTTACAAGGGAATTTATCCTTTATAATGCCCCCATCTTGGTAAGCGCTTTTTTGATTATTGCCTTGCTTCTAATTCCAACCGGTTTTGAGGATGCAATTATTTTTAAAGAAGCATATCAAAGTACAGCGAAAGTTCTTGCCGTCGATAATTCGGATATTGTGGTTTCGGGAATAATAAGCTCCGGCGAGCAAAGCTGTCAGCTCGAAATTCTTAGCGGACCCTTTAAAGGACGGATCACAAAGGGTGTCAACAATTTGTCCGGGTCTTTGGAACAGGATAAGTTTTTTGTCATCGGTGACAAAGCCCTCGTTTATATCAATCAAAAGGACGGGGAAATAACAGCTGTTTCAATGATTGATCACTATAGACTTAATTACGCGGTTATTCTGGCCGGACTTTTCGCCATCGGTTTAGTCGTTTTCGCGGGGAAAACAGGAGCGAGAGCAATTTTATCCTTTGCGCTCTCAATTTTATTGATTTGGAAGCTCCTGATTCCCCTCTACCTCAGGGGTTATCAGCCGATCATCATCGGAATCTTTGTCGTAATGATTCTGACCTTTGTGATTATTTCCCTTGTCTTTGGATTTAACGAGAAATTCTATGCCGCCTTTATGGGGGTTTCCTCCGGCCTCTTGTTAACCTGCATTTTGGGAATAATTTTTACTAATTTATTCAAAATACACGGCTCCGTCATGGTTAATTCGGAAAGTCTTCTATATGCCGGATTTCAGCATCTTAATTTAACACAGATTTTTATGGCGAGTATTTTTATCGGAGCTTCAGGCGCAGTAACGGATTTGGCGGTTGACATAACCGCAGCCATGAACGAGGTTCTTGAAAAAAAACCGGATATCAGTAGAAAAGAGCTCATAAAATCCGGCATGGTCGTGGGAAGCGCGAATATGGGAACAATGACAACAACGCTGCTTTTGGCTTATTCCGGAGGATACATTTCTCTGCTGATGGTTTTTATGGCGCAGGGAACGCCTGTTTCAAATATACTTAATTACAAATATGTTTCCGCCGAAATAGTGGAAACAATCGTGGGGAGTTTTGGCCTATTGACCGTTGCACCGCTTACGGCGGTTATTTGTGGATTTTTGTTTGTAGAACATCATCCTCACAAAAGTGATGACTGAAATTTGATTATTAAAACCACTCCAATAAAACTCTTTTTTGACATACCTGGCGGTATGTCTCTTTATATTGCTCAGAAACGAAAACAGGACTTAAGAAACATTAAAAAAAGCATTATCTTCAAATCCATACTCTATATATTCTATCAATTTGTAAACGGAAGTTATGTTTCCCCCTGCAATAGTTTCAAAAATAGGATACCCTGCACCTTAAAACTTTCCACACTAATATGCCCCATTTTGTATACAAAACAGGGTATGGGCTGCCTTATAGTGATCGGTATGTTCTTATTCGGAGGGTTTTAGGCTAAAAATTGAAAACCTGCCCCCTACTTTTAAATAGAAACAGGTTTGTCCATGATGGAAAGTTATGTTAAAAAAGATGCCTATATTTACTTCTTATGCTCATAATGAACGGTAATGGGGTATTATATCCTGATATGTTCCATCCCTCATTAAAAATCCTTCGGGGATAATTCCAAGCTTAACAAAACCAAGCTTTTCATAAAGATGAAGCGCACTATAGTTTATGCTGACAACTGCATTGAACTGTAAGATTCTAAACCCAAGCTCCTTTGCTTTCTGTAAACAGTGAGATACTAATTTCTCTCCGATGTGCAGACCTCTCCGCCCCTTTTTTACGCCATAGCTCGCATTCGAAATGTGGCCACACCTGCCAACATTATTTGGATGCAAAATATACAGTCCAAGGATTTCGTTACTGTCGATATCCTCAGCAACACCTGTGAAGGACTGCTGCAAGAAAAAAGCCAAGCCGCTGTCAGCATCCAACATTTCCGTTTGAGGAAAAGCAATGCCTTCTTCCACAATATCGTTCCAGATTTCAATCATTGGGCAAATGTCATTTTTATTAAACTTTCTTATAACAATGTTCATATTAATTCTTCCTTCAAATAGGTATATTTACTAAATTACTATATCATAAATGCTATGAATATAAAAGAATGACGTGATAAACGCTCATATTTTGATAATATAGAACGTCTGCCACATTGACTATAAAACGCCAAGCTCCTGCAAACGCTTATATGAAGCAAAAAATCTGTAAATAAAATCAGACAGCGGAGTGCAAAGTTTGTTTTTCAATCTTTCGCATCCTGTATTTAAGTTTCTCGCATTCTGACAACAAATAATTCGAATTATGCGAAAACGCTGAATTCTTTGTAAAACAAGGGATTTAGTACAAAGAAAAATGGTTGATATTTGGACATTCCAGAAAAAATGTTCAAATATCAGCCGTCGTTAAAATGGAAAGTTAACCAAAAAGATACCAGCATTTATTCTGCATTATGCTCATAAATACCGATAAACCTTGCTAATAAAAGTCAAGAGTTTTTTAAAAATATAAAAATTTTTTGTTAATAAAAATGGATAACCTTAAAAAACCTCATCTAGTGATGAAGAAAAAAATCTGTTATGATATAAGCGGAT